>JBPCXK010000726.1:0-7975 GCA_051008635.1 Gammaproteobacteria bacterium | reverse complement strand
GGCGGTCGAAGCCGTCAACGATGCGGCCAAGGGTCTGGACGACGCCAAGGCGCGGATCGAGGAAATAAAAATTCAGTTGCAGACGTCGCGCGATGAGTTGACACAATTGTCTGATTCGAAACGCAAGGAGAAACTGGAGCAAGAGCTCGCCCAGCTCCGGCAACGCAAAGAACGCGACGTCAAGCGCCTGAACGAGCAGATAGCCGGCATCGAGGACAAGCTCAGTCGCAACCCCGTGTCCGACACCGTCGAGTTCAGAGAGAATCAGGCGCTGTACAAGAGCGATTTCGACGGCCTGATCACGCAGATTCACGTCAAGACCGGCGAGATCATCACGCCGGGCACCTCGCTCGTGACCTTGATCAAAGACACCTCGATACTGGAAGGCCACACGTTCGTGGAAAACCAGGACATCGGTAATCTCAGCCGCGGCCAGCAAGTCAAGATCAAGTATTTCGCCTACCCCTATCAGGAATATGGCATCGCAAAAGGAGTGATTTCCTCCATCGCGACCACACCCAGCGGGTTACCGGGCAAGGAAACCAAGTACCTCGTGCGCGTGGTGCTCGGGACCAAGTCCATCAGTCGCAGGCTGGGCAAACCCAGGCCGCTGGAGATCGGCCTCGAGGGCATTGCCGAGATCAAGACCGGCGAGAAGCGTTTCATCGAACTGCTGTTCTCACCCATATCGTCCTTTTTCGCACAGCCCGAAGAATCGGCCTGAGCCTACTGCATGAACGCCAAACAACAAGCCGTCCGGGCGATTCTCGATCGGCACATACTATTCTCGCAGCTCCCAGAGCAGGCCAAGCAGGCTCTGGAGCCTGCGTTCGAAGTCCGCAACTACCAGCCCAACCACCTCATCGCTGAACAAGACGCGATCATGGAGGGGCTGTTTATCGTGCTCGACGGCAAGGTGCGGCTGAAACAAACGCGCGGCGGCAAGCGCACGAGCCTCGGTCAGCTCGGCAAGGACGCGAGCTTCGGCGAGCTATCGCTGCTCGAGAACGCCCAGTGGCCCTACGACGCGGAGGCCAGCGAACGCGTGTCGGCCATGCTTCTGCCGGCGGCGAAGGTGCGGCCGCTGCTCAGCCGGCATACGGCCATGGCCGAGCAGTTCAGAAAACGCATCGGCCAGGTCGAGCTGAGCCACCGCCTGCGCGGGATGCTGGGCACGGCCAAATACACGGCGGAAGACTTCTCCGGCATCCTGTTCAACATCGGCATTAAGAATGTCAAGAAAGGCAATGCCGTTTTCGTCCAGGGCGACGCCGATCCACGCTTGTACTGCGTGGAAAGGGGCGTTGTCGAGCTGAGGCGTAAGCCGCTTCGCGGCGAAAGCGTCTCGCTCGACCGGCTCTATCGGGGCGACCTGTTCGGCGAGGCCGCTGCGCTCGAAGGCGAAGGCGGCACGCAGCCTCACTCCGCAGTTGCTGTGAGCGACGCCTCGGTGCTGGTCATCAAACAGGCAGGGGTACAGCGAATACTCGACATCAATCCGGATTTACGTCACCGCCTGCGCGAGCGCGTCGAAGATCTGCACGAGAACGAGGAAGAAGAAGTCGCGATTCGTGAGCGCGCCGAGGGCGTGGATCAGCGCATCCGGCTCGCCAAGGGCATCACCGAGCGTGAGTTCCTGTCGATTGAAACGGAAAAGGACGTTCGCAAGTTCGCGTTGGTGCGCCAGAACAACGAGGAAGATTGCGCCGCGGCCTGCCTGACCATGATCTGCCGTCACTACGGCAAAGATTTCACCATGGGGCAGATTCGCGAGCTGAGCAATCTGTCCAGCGAGCGGCTCACCCCAAACCACATCATCACCGGCGCGGAGGCCATCGGTTTTCGGGCCAGCGCCTACGCGCTGAAGTATCCCGACCTCAAGAAAGTGCGCTTGCCCGGCATCATCGGTTGGGAGGGCTATCACTATACCGTGGTGACACGGGTGACGGACCGCGAGGTCACCCTGGCGGATCCCGCCGGCGGGATCAAAAGATTGAGCAGGGACGAATTCATGGCCGGCTGGACGCAGGCCCAGGTGCCCGGCGTTGTTTCCAGCTCGGACGAAGGCGTGTTCATCGCGCTGGTGCCGACGCAGGCGTTCGAGCAGACGGAACCGCCCAAGAAACCGATCTACTATTTCCTCAACTTCATGCTGCCGTACAAGAAGTTCTTCGCCGAGGCCATGGTGGCGGCTTTGACGATCAACATTCTGGGGCTGGCGACCCCGCTGTTCGTGCAGACGATCGTGGATACCGTCGTTGTGCACCACGACGTGAGCCTGCTCAACATGATGTTGCTCGGCATGGTGCTCGTGTCAGTGGCCGCGACAGCCAGCACCATCGCCCAGAGCCTGTTGCTGGCGCACACGACGGCGCGCATCGACATGCGCATGATGTCGGAGTTTTACCGTCATGTGTTGAGTCTGCCGATGAACTTCTTTCTCACCCGAAACAAAGGCGAGATCCTCGCGCGCTTCGGCGAGAACACCAAAATACGAATGATCATCTCAGGTTCGACGGTCACAGTGCTGCTGAACACACTGATGATCGTCATCTACTTCATCATGATGTTCGGTTACAGCGTCAAGCTCACCCTGGCGTTCATGCTGTTCATACCAATCTACCTCGGGATCATTTTTTACTTCACGCCGCGCATCAAGGCGATCTCGCAGGAGATATTCCTTACCAATTCGCAGCAGCAGGCGCGGCTGATCGAGTCTTTGAACGGCATCGAAACGCTCAAGGCCACCGCCAACGAGTACATGGCGCGCTCGAACTGGGAGAACGCATTCGTCCAGAACGTCAACCGCGGCTTTCAGTCCGCCAAGCTGAATCTGATGTCGACCAGCCTCAACAAGCTTGTCGGCCTGTCGTCCAGCGTCGTGATTCTGTGGATCGGAGCCAACCAGGTCATCGGTGGCTCGCTCAGTATCGGCGAGCTGATGGGCTTCAATATGCTCACCGGCATGGTCATCGCGCCGATACTGCAAATGGTGGGCTTGTGGAACAGTCTGCTGGAGGTGCGCATTGCGGTCGACCGCGTGAGTGACGTGCTGAACGTGAAACCCGAGCAGGAGGTCATCAACTCGCCCGACCACATACCGGCCAACCTGCACGATTGCCGGGGCAAAATCGAGTTTTCCAAGGTGGACTTCAGCTATGTGGCTAACGACAAGGAGCATCAGGTGATGCGGGACTTCGATCTGCTCATCGAGCCAGGTCAACGTGTCGCTTTCGTCGGCCCCAGCGGCTGCGGCAAGAGCACCATCGCCAAGATGATGCTCGCGTTTCATATGCCCAAATCGGGCAACTGCTTCATCGACGACAAGGACATCAAATCGATCGAGTTGGGCTCGCTGCGCCGTAACATCGGCGTAGTGCTGCAGGACAGCTTTATCGTCTCCGGCACCGTAGCGCAGAACATCGCGCTGGGAGATCCGGAGCCCGATCTGCAGGCCGTGACCGAGGCGGCGAAACTCGCCGGCGCTCACGAGTTCATCATCAACTACCCGCTCGACTATCAGACAGCAATCGGCGAGAAGGGCATGGGCATCTCCGGCGGCCAGCGGCAACGCATCTGCATAGCCCGCGCCCTGTATAGCAAGCCGAGGATGCTGATCTTCGACGAGGCCACCAGCGCGCTCGACAACGAATCTGAAAGACGCATTCAGGAAAACATGGCGTCGATCTTACGCGGCCGCACGTCGATCACCATCGCCCACCGACTGAGCACGATCATCGACTCGGACTTGATCTGCTACATCGACGAAGGCAGGGTCGCCGAAAAGGGCACCCACGCGCAATTGACCGACCCGGCGTATCTGCGAGCAAAGGGATACAAGGGTCTATACTACGGCCTCGCGCAAACACAGTTTAACCTGCCGCCTCTGAAGCTCAACGGGGCGCCAGCCGCTAAGGCGGCCACCGGCTGAGGGGAGCCAACGACCTGGTGAGCGATATCACGGAAATCGACTACCTGCCACTCGACCTGCCGGAGACGAGCACCGGCGCCGGGGATTTGCTGAGCGAGAACATCGCCCGTATCGAGCTGTTGAAGATGAAGGTGCTCGAGCTGGCGAGCCTGAGCGAATTCGAGAAGGGGGATTTTCTGCGAGAGCTCGACGTGCTGCGCGGCTCCTTCTTTCAAGCCCGCAGTTTCATGGGGCACGCCGCTCACGAACGGCCCGAAGCGGACGCCGTGTCGTCCATGATTGCCGGTGCAGATCCCGAGAATCTGCAAATCGAGGGCATCATCGGCCAGAACCGGCAGATCACCCAGACCCTGAAGATTATCTCCAAGGTCGCGCCCACGGATTTGACCATCCTGCTGGAAGGCGAAACGGGTGTCGGCAAGGAGCTGTTCGCGCGCATCATTCACCTCAACAGCAAGCGCAAGAAGTTCGTGGCGGTGAACTGCGGCGCGTTCCCGGCGGATATCATCGAGTCGGAGCTGTTCGGCCATTCCAAAGGCGCATTTACGGGCGCCAGCAGCGAGCGCAAGGGCAAATTCGAGGAAGCGGACGACGGCACCATCTTTCTGGACGAAATCGGCGACCTGGAGCTGCATGCGCAGGTCAAGCTGCTGCGGGTGCTCGAGGTCGGCGAGATCCAGCGCGTGGGCTCGGAAAAAACCGCCCATGTCGACGTCAAAGTGATCGCAGCGACCAACAAAAACCTGGAGGAAATGGTCAGGGACGGCGAATTCCGCGAGGACCTTTATTACCGTATCAACATGTGCCCCCTGTGGATTCCTCCGCTGCGTGAGCGGCGGGACGAAATCGAAATACTTTTCGAGTATTTCCTCAAGGAGGCCTGTGCGGCGGTAGACAAAAAGGCGGCGTTACTGGATCGCGAGCTGCAGGAATTCATCTACAAGCGTTACGAGTTCCCCGGCAACATCCGCGAGCTGAGAAATATCGCCCACTACATCGCCTATATCGCCGACGACCAGGCGGTATCATTGGTGGATCTGCCGGCGCGGTACCAGCGTTGGGGCGGCAAGACGCCGGCCGCGGACCAGGATGCCAACAAGCTGAATCACGTGCGAAGTGACGCCGAACGCAGTTACCTGATCGACGTCATGACGAAACACCACGGTAATATCAAGAAAATATGTGAGGAAATGAAGCTGTCGCGCTCGCGCGTCTACCAGCTCCTGACGAAGTTCGAGCTACAGGCGTCCGATTACCGCTGACAGAGGCTTTTTATTCATTCTGCACACGTTTTTTGTGAATTATTACCTTGTTACCGGGGGGCTCACCGGTTGCAATAGGGGCATGCAGGCTGAGCACGCAAATTTGGCTTCGGCGCCAACCGCGGCTGTAGTTCGGTTCCCCTCAGAACAGAGAGACTCGACTATGGACATGCGCGACGTCATCACCACGGTGGTCGGGCGACCTGTTACCGCCGAAGATGTCATCGTGCATCTCAAGGCGGACGGCACGTTTCGCAACGCCATCTATCAACTCATCGAAGTGCAGGTCATCGCGCTCAAGTGCGAGGAGCTCAAGATAACGTGCTCCGAAGAAGATTTTCGCGACTACGCCGATACCAAGCGGCGTCTGATGGGCCTGTTCAGCGCCGAGGACATGAACCGCTATTGCAAATGGTACGGCATCGTGATGAGCCAATGGAACGAGATGGTTCGCAACGAGCTGTTACGCACCAAGCTGCAGAAAAAGATCATCACCGACGCCGATGTCGGGGCCTACTTTGAGGACCACAAGAACGACTTCTACATGGCGACGCTGTCGCGCATCGTATGCCCGGATGAAGAGCAGGCACAGGCCGCACTGGGGGCGATCAGGGATGACGGCGATGACTTTGCTGCAGTGGCCCGGAAGGTCTCGATCGAGAAGAACACGCGCGCGGCCGGCGGCTACCTCGGCAGTGTCAAGTACGGCACCTTGCCGCGAGCGATCAACGACGCCGTGTTCTCGGAGAACCCGGGCAGCGTGCTGGGCCCGTTCGAGCAGAGCGGCTACTGGACGATTTACCGTATCGAGGAGGTGAAAAACACCGAGCTCGACGACGCCCAGACAAAGAACATATCGGACCAACTATTCACGCGGTGGCTCAAGGACGAGGTGCTGAGCGTTAAGGCATAAGCCGTTCTCCACGCCGGCAGTCCCACCTCCGCCTCCCTTTTTGTAATACTCCCCAACAGCGACTTTTGCCGGGGGCGCCGCGCGCATTTGCGCGGCGTCAAGACTAATGGAAAAATGGCGCATGGAAGCAAACGCAACCAGCCCGCATATTGCGGCGGCGATAAATGACCAATAAAAACGACGATCCGGCCGACATCACCGTCTTCGCCAAACCGCGTACCGATCACTTCGGCCGTGGCAAAGCGCGGCTCGTTTGCCTCGATGAAAGCCTGGACGCGAGCTTGAAGGATCTGGAGATTCCGCTGGAAGGCAACGAGCAAACGGTGGGCCGGAGCCAGAAAAACACCGTTTGTGTGCGTTACAGCGAGCTCTCCCGCGAGCACGCCCGGCTGTTTCTGCGGGGGGACACCTGGGTGGTCGAAGACCTCGATAGCCTGAACGGCGTCTTCGTCAACGACGAGCAGGTCAAGCAGTCGGACCTGAAAGAAGACGACGTCGTCGTTATCGGCAACATCCCGTTTCGCTACATGGTGGAGCGCCCGAAACCGGCTTCCGCCCCAGCAGCGAAGCGTGAGCCAGCCGCTGCACACAAACAAAGGGCATCGGCCGAACCCGCGGCGCCGCTGACCCCGGAACCGCCAGCAAAGCCGAAAACGCCTCCGCGGGCCGCTCAAGGCGCCAAAGGCACGATGTACGTCGGACACGCCGACATCGTCGAGTCACTGGCCCGGCCGGGAGAGGCGGCGGAGCAGCGGGAGGAGAGGGCGCCCAGACCGCGCGAGAGCGAAAAGAAGGTTGACGCTACGCCAGCGACACCGGCGGCGCGACCCGCAGGCAAAGCACCCGGGGCCAAAAAGCGGCCGTTGCTGAGATTGCTCTTCGCCGCGGTGGCCGCAGGCAGCCTGGCGGTCGGTGGCTACTACTACCTTCAGCACAAGAGCGCGCAGGAAGTCAACGCCATCGTGCTCGACTACCAGGGCGAATTCGATGCCTTTATCGACAACTACGAGAGCGAGAACCAGCGTTTGTCGAAGGAAAACCTGGACACCGAGCTCGCCGAGGTTCGCCAGATTGCGGCGCGCGTAGACCTCGCGGCCAAGCAGTATCCCGACAATTCATCGTTCAAGGCGCTGCAAGCGAGACTGAGTTTCCTCGAGTTCGAGCGTCGTTTAAACGATCGCCTGCTAGACGGGAGTATAGACGGCGCGCAGAACCTCGTCGTGAGGACGCGGGACACCGTGCAGTCCCTGCTCAGAGCCGGCGCGGACTGGAAGGGGGCGGATCGGAGAAAAATAGAATCGGTGCTCGAGCTGATTGAGCTGGGCAGTGTGATTACGAAATTCAAGCTTTTTCGTCAGCGCTTCCCCGACCCGTCAAATCCCGGCGCATTTACGCCCAGTAGTCTGGACATGCGCGAGATGCAAATGCTCAAGCAAACACTGGCGAGAAAGAAAGAAGCGCACCAGCTACCGCTATCGGTGACATACAGCTATTTCCAGCGCATGCTCAACGAGGTCGACGAACACGATATACGTCTCGTCAACCGCTGGAGAGAGGCGCTGAAGAAGGCTCAAGGCTCCTGAGCATATCTCACTGAGCAAGAATAACACTGGGACGGCTGCTAGCCCTGCCCGTTACCCACAAAGTCGGCTGGGCTCACAACAATGGTCAGATTTCAGGGCATGTGTGCTCGCAAAACATCAATTCGGCCCTTCGGCGGGCCATCGTTGTTGCGCGTAAGATACTCGCCGAGAACGCCAGTCAGCTTTACCGCATCGGCCAGGGTCTTTGGTGCCGCGTGCGTGCGTCGCGTGGCGACAAAGGCGCCCAGGATGTCAGGTTCGATGACGCTATGTACAATGTGTTCGT
>JBPCXK010000725.1:0-2654 GCA_051008635.1 Gammaproteobacteria bacterium | reverse complement strand
CAGATTGCTGATGATCCGATTGTAAGCGCGTGTGCCACCGACTATGGCGATGATTTCGCCGTTGAGATACTCGAAGCGCTCGCCGTGTGGACCGCGGTCGAGGCTGTCATATTCCTCAAACGTGTAGCGAGGTACTGCGCGGGCGGCGCGGCTCACTGGTAATTCCCGGGGTCATGCTGCTGGAATCATGTTGGAAGACTAACACAAGCGGGATTTCACGGCGCCTGCGACAATACGCTGTGCCGGTGCCGGTGCCGGGGCAGGGTTGGCCAGCACGTGATATGCGACGCACGTATTGCATGCGTCAAGAGTCGGCCGAAGGTGACGCATACCAGACTAAACATATATTACTGCTTACCCGTTTGCAGCTCTCCCGTCCCCTGCAGCGCCCGTGTCCCACGCTTGTGGATGGTGATGCACGGATCCAGTAAGGGCTGACGCAGGCGCTGCAACCGGGGCGTCGACGTAAGGTGTCCTGCCGAAGCAGGGACGATTGTTTTACTGGTGCCCGCTTGCCGCCGCAGCGCTCGTAACCTGCGCAACAGTGCGATTTCGCCCCCTGCTCTTGGCCTGATACAACGCCGCGTCCGCGCGCAGGATGACGTCTTCGTCGCCGTCGCTGGCCCGCATCTCCGAGATCCCGATTGACACCGTAACGCCCGGCAGGCGGCTGCCATCGCGATCCAGAATAATGGCGTCGTTTACCGCATGGTGCAGGCGCGCGGCGACTCTTTCCGCCTCGATCAGGTCCGCGCCAGGCAGAATGACCATGATTTCCTCCCCGCCATATCTCACGGCCATGTCCACGCCGCGCAGCCCGACCTGCAGCGCCTGAGCTACGCTTTTGAGTGCCTGGTCACCAGCCAGATGACCGTGCGAGTCGTTAAAACGCTTGAAGTGGTCGATGTCGACGATCAGCAGCGACAACGGGCGGTTGCGCAGCGTGCAACGTGTCATCTCGTACGGCAGGTTGTCGTTCAGCCAACGCCGGTTGTACAAGCCGGTGAGCGCGTCGGTATTGGCGTGATGGCGATATTTTTCCTGCTGCGCCTGAGCGTGTTGAATGAGGCTGTTCACGTTCATCAGACGTCGCGCGAACATACGCAGCAAGTTACGCGCAAAACGTGAGTCGCTGCTGACCAGTTGCCAAAGAATACGCTCAGCTATTTCCAGCAGGCGGCAATCGGACTCAGCCTTGACGGTGGCTGAGGTTGGCTGCCCCACAATGATGGACATCTCGCCGACAAGGTCGCCTTCGCGCAGCACGGCTATGGCGTCCTTCTCGTCATGGAGGTGGATGTTCAGCCGTCCACTGAGCACGACATACATACGCTCGTTGCGTTGACCGCGGTTTATCAACGTCTCGCCCGCGCAAAGTTCGCGAACCCGGCACCGTGAGAGAGAATCCTGACACTGGTCGAGGTCTACGCCTGCGAACAGATCGGCAGCGCCGAGATTCTGGAATTCGGGAGAAGCCGCGCGAAGGGCTCCGGGCTGTAGCGACGCGGAATCAGCTGCCACTTCCTGAACACTGTTGTTGGCGGCAGCAGGCGCGCCTTCGACCGATTTCAGTCGGTCGATTGTCGTCAGGAGCTTATCTCCAAGCGAACCTAATCGTGTTAAACCCAGCGCATCCATGATCGAGACCCTGCAACGCCGGTATGATACACGGCGCGTGTCGCGGCTCACGGACGGCGGTGGTCTGAGCGTAGTAAACAGGCGATCAAAGGGTGAGCACGAACCGTTGGTCCAGTGGACCAACGCAGTCGGGCGAACGACCGGACATGGATGTCCGGGCTGGGGCTTGGCGAAGCCGCTCCCGTCTCGCCACGGATGGCTGCGACTAACCCACTAACCTAACTGGCTCGCTAGCCCGCATTTCTCACCGCGGGGAGAGATGATCGCGCAGAGATTTGAATTCACAACGGATTTTCTGAAGGAGCGGAATACGGAGTGTATTTCCGAGAAGAAGAAAATTCGTTGTGGATTCAAGGATCAAGCCAGCGCCGTCATCGTGGTGAGAAATGCGGGGCTAGTCAGGCCACAACCACCTGATCCAACGGAACGTTTACACAACCGCCACTGCGCCACGCTGCATCGCGGCCCAGTCCCTTTCCTCTCACGCTGGACTGAATAGTAAAATAGACTTGGTTTCCGGCGACCGGCGAGCGGCCAGCTGTGATACGGACCCGTCCGATCGCCGGCGCGAATGGCGAATTCAGTGAAGACTAACGCGCCAACGCGCGTTCGTTGGACATTGTTGTGACAACATTGCCGCGCATTTGGGCGGGTTCCAGGCTCCGGCGACAGGTTCTCGGGGGATGTTTATACACACCAAAAAACGCGCTGTAAAAGTAGCTTTACAGCCACAAACATGGCCTCTACGACACGCAAGCAAAAGCGCTAACTTGCTGATTTTACATATGAAAAACATACAGCCTAGTTTTTGACCAATCCGCATAAGTGTAGGGAAATGCTGGTCTGTTGTGTTTTGATGACAATCAGTCCACACACTTATCCACAGCTCTTGTGGATGAAATTTTCCCTTGCGCAATGAATCAGTTAGCTCACGTAGTGAGAATTCATGTCACATTTCGGTAACTAATCCGCAACAGCATGTCCGGACAGCCTGTCTTGCGGATCGCAGTGCCAAC
>JBPCXK010000724.1:0-3717 GCA_051008635.1 Gammaproteobacteria bacterium | reverse complement strand
ATGGTTGACTCTGCTCGGCGTCAAGCTACCGATCGGGCCTTTTGAGTTGGCGATGGGAATCGCTTTTGCAATCATCTTTCTGCTTGGTCTGTTCCTGGGCAGAGTCAGCGGTACATCTATGCTGTCGAGCACCCTGCGAACTGTCGTGATCGCCGCAGTCACGGCTTTACTGATCGGGTTGTTCGCCGGTTGACACAATCTCCGAAGCACGAAATCGGTTCTGTGTTTTGCTGCGGTGAAGGGATCATCGACTGGCAAAGCTGCCCAACTCGGGCGGCGACCCTGTGAAACCACATTGAGTAGTTGGTTTCGTTTCAGCCCTCGGCGAGATCAGGTTCACCGCAGCGTTTGAGGATCTCGGCTCGCGCGGCATCGCGCAGCCGAAGCGCACCAGCGAAACCAGACTCAGTGGGTCCTATAGAAGGGCCGATCTCCACATGAACCTCGCCTTTGCGCGGAAACCAGTAGCCGCTGCGCAGGATTGAGCGCGTGCCTCGTATGCCGGCTGGAACCACAGGTCGTTGCGCGTTGGAGGCCACGATGAAGGCGCCGAGGCGAAACGGCAGCAAACCAGGTTCACGCGTGAAGGTCCCCTCCGGAAAGAATACGAGCAATCCGCGCGCGCCTGCCGCCTTCGCCACAGCACGCGTGTCGGCGACACCTGCCTCGGGATCCTCCCGTTCGACGAACACAACGCCCAAGCGACGCAGTAGTGTGCCGGCGAACAACTGCGGCATCAGTTCCTGCTTTGCCACGAAAACCGGCTCGCCGGGCAGGACGGCCGCGAGGACAAAAGAATCCAGATAGCTGACGTGATTACAGACCAGGACCCCACCCTTGGCCGGCAAATGGTGGAGCCCTTCCACCGTAATGGGTACGCGCGCAACCTTGAGCCCTACGCGCGCGGCAAAGCGCGCTATTCGCCATCTCTGGGACTGGCGAGGCGTCACGAAGAGGACAAACCATGTCAGAGCCAGCCCCGGGCCAATGATCGTCCACCAGTAGCCGGCGTACAAGACGTCGCGAACCAAACGAACCGTGCGACGGAAACGTGGAACGACGCCAGCCAGGGCGAGGCGCAGCACCTGCCACCAGAGGCGACGCGGGGCGGCCCCGATCCGGCCGCTTTCGTAGGTCTCCTTGGCGGCCGCACGACGGATCTTGCCGCTCGATGTCTTGGGAACGCTGCGGGGCGGCGCCAACACAACCTCGTCGACAGGCGTGTCCAATAAGTCTGCCGCGGTTTCACCCACCAGCTGTCTCAGGCTATCGAGCTTGCTCTGCTCGGTCTCACGTGTTTCCGCGAGGACGACGAGACGTTCGGTTCCCGAGGACGGCGTTTTGCAGCCAAAGACAGCGACGCAGCCTTTGCGGATGCCGGGCAAATCGCCCACGGCTTCTTCTAGTTCCTGTGGATAGATGTTGCGACCGGCGCGGATGATGATGTCTTTGATCCGACCGGTGATGAAGACTTCGCCGCCAGTAAAATAGCCACGATCGGCGCTGTCCAGCCAGTCGTTATCATAGAGCTCACGGGTTTTTTCCCTATTGCGGAAATAGCCTCGCGTTGCTGAGGGGCCGCGGAACTCCAGTCGACCTTCGTAACGCTCAGGCACCTCGCGGCCGGTTTCGTCGATGATTCGGATCTCATGACCGGGCAACGGTCTTCCACAGCACACGAACTCCAACTTTGTTGGATCGTCAGCCGTCGCCGGCTCTGCAATCCCCATGTGCACCAGCGGATCTCGTTGAACGCGATCGACGATCGGTGCGCGGTTGGGGGGCGAAAATGCAAGTCCAACAGAATTCTCGGCCAAGCCATACACCGGCGCCATCGCCTCCGGCCGGAATCCATACTGCCGAAACCGCGCGATGAAGCGGCGGACGGTGTTCGCACTAACCGGCTCGGCACCGTTGGCCACCATGCGAAGCGAGCCGAGATCCAAACCGTCCAGCATATCGTCTTCAATCTTGTTCAAGCACAGTTCGAACGCGAAGTTCGGTGCTGCCGACAAGGTTGCACGATAGCGATGGATCGCCCATAGCCATGCCTCGGGCCTGACGAGGAAGGTGACTGGCGACATGACATAGAGCGGACAAGCGTAATAGAGGCTGCCCAGCCAGGCCCCGATCAGACCCATGTCGTGGTAGAGGGGCAGCCAACTCACGAACACGTCTTTCGAACTGACGTTCATCGCCTGTCCCATTGCGCGGATATTGGCAAGCAGATTGGCGTGGCTGAGCACTGCACCCTTGGGATCGCCGGTACTACCGGAGGTGTACTGGATGAGCGCCGCCGCCTGTTGGTCGATCCTGGTCGGGAGCGCGGCATCTGCGACCTGCTGCAGTTCCTCGACTGTCGCGATCGCCTCGAGACTCTCTACCTGGAGTTCCAGCAGACTGGCTACCGCGCGTGCCTCATGCGTTGTGATCAGCATGGAGGCCTCTGCACTGCGCAGGATACCCGCCTGACGTTTCAAATGCTCTTCCAACTGCGACGGGCGAAACGGTGGATATATTGGCACCGGTATTGCGCCTGAGAGGAGGATCCCAAAGAACGCGACGAAGAACTCCGGGCTCGTCCGCAACATAACGGCGACACGATCGCCCGGCTGCAACCCCCTTCGCCGAAGTCCGCACGCCAGCGATCTCGCTTCCTTATCCAGCTCTTGGTAAGACAGGGTGCGGATTTCTGTCCGGTCGTCCTGGAGGATCGTAACGTGGGGTCTTTTCGGGTGGCGCGCGACATGCCAATCCAACACGTCGATCAATGTCGTTGCGGCCTGCGGCGTATCTGTGATGACCGGCAGCTCTGGGGCCATTGGAACCGCCGCCTGATGACCTGGAACTACCGCCTCCTTGTTAGCGTGTTCAATTGCGCGCAGGAAATCTTCTGGAGTATCAGCATCACCCACGAGGCTCTCAGGTAGGCGAACCCGGAACGCCCGTTCGATCCGCAGCAGCATTTCAGCCCGACCAAGGCTGTCGATACCGAGATCTCGGTCCAGTCGGCTTTGTAGCCCGACTCGTAAGGATCCGCGTTTCTTCGGATGAAGTTCAAAGGTCAGCCCGCGGACTATCGCGAGCAGCTTTGCTTCCCGGTCTTCCTGGTCGTCGTGTCGTGAATCCGTTTCTTGCGCCTGTGGGGAGATCACCATACAAAGAGCTTAACGACTAAAACAATGAGTAATGTTTGATTTGAATCACTTTGCCCCACATCGTCGCGGTGACGGATCGGTAGGAAGTCGTGCTCCTCTTTGATCCGACGTCTGAGGTCGTCGAAATCGAAACCGCAGAAGCTTTGCGGGCAGAGCTGCTTGCTCATGATTAGGGACCATTCACGCCTCCAGTTAGACTTGAACATATTTTCAGTTATGAAACAGCGTACCAGCGGCGGCGTTGATCCAGATCAGGCCCACGCACCTAGCCCGCATTTCTCACCACGATGACGGCGCTGGCTTGATCTTTGAATCCACAACGAATTTTCCTCTTCTCGGAAATACAGCCCGTATTCCGCTCCCTCCTCAAGGGAGGTAACAAAACGCCGTGCAGTACCGCGGGCTACGGTCCCTGAGGACTGATGTTACGGTGTTACCACTCATGTGATCACAATGCCCGGCGCTCATTAGTTGATATGTATCAAGACTCGGGGCTCATGGGCCGGGATGATTCAAGAACTACAAACAGTCCTGAGGTGAGCAGAAAATGCGTAATCAG
>JBPCXK010000723.1:0-3526 GCA_051008635.1 Gammaproteobacteria bacterium | reverse complement strand
TCGAATACACTTACCGACCGGCATTGCACACGGAAGGCTCAGCCGCCTTTCTGAGACAAGCGATGAAGGGTCGGAACAAAAGCATCCTTGACGTGGCGAAGGACGCCGGAGTTAATAAGCACGCCGTTTATCGCTGGCTGAATCAAAACCGAGTGATTCAGGATCCAGCCTTATTGCGATTAGCGGCATCATGGAATCTCGATCCGGCGCTATTGCGTTATGGGCGTCCCGCAATGGACGACCAGCTCTTGCTCAAGTGTTTCGAGTTCGCACAACGTACGACAGACGAGCTGCAAGGCGCGTTGACGTTCGATCAGCTCGTGCGCCTGTCGTTAATGTTATATAGGGAGGCTGTGCTGACTGGCGAGGATGTCGATAACCCTATAAATAAGGCGTGGATCGCCATGATGAGCAAGCGGACTAAGGCGAGTTAGGAACGTCTTCTTTAGGCTGAAAAATAAACGAAAACAGGCCGTCAACTTCATCGTTGTCAAGGACACATTGCATATTGAACATCGTACCGTTCGGAGTGCGCTGCTTTGTAAATGTCACGTTGTCGGGCAGCTCACGATCATTGCGCAAGATAGCCGTGGGAATATCCTCGGGCGCGGTATAATCCATCCCAGCTAAATCAAACCGTCCGGCGAACCACTTATAAAGTTTTGACGCGGCGGTATTGGGATCCAGCTCGGCAGTCAGTTGTAGCGGCGGGCCGCCATAGGCACTCGCTATTATGTTGAGTGCGAGTTGTCCGAGTTCCTCGCGGGTCAACCCATCCAAATCGGTGAGCTTGTCCAGGTTTTGTCCTGTCATATTCAGCCTCCCAGATGACAGTTTCAAGCTTTTGTGTAATGGCCTATCGGCGAGTGGCTTCCCCGAACCCCCGAGAATACGATATAAAATTCTGCCCGTACAGACACCAGCGGCGCCGATCTGGTACCAATATGTACAGGGATACCAAAGTATCCATCGGGGACACGACAAACAGTTGACAATAAGTGCCAGCATGGATACCGTCTAGCCCTAAGTTTCCCACAACGCGCAATCTGGGGGGGCGGGCAATGGAACGGAGTTTGGACGGGCTGATCGGCGAGTATTTACGCGTTAAGGCCGATGAGCAGCGCGCGCGCGGTCAACGGCTGGAGCTAGAGGAAGAAATCCTCGAGCACGAAGAGACGATGGCCGCGTTGGCCCACGCGAGCACGGCGCACTTGCCGATTATCGGTACGCCCACGCAGCTCACGATCCGGACGGGTTTGAGCCGCAAGTGGGATCAGGCCCAGCTCACGCATGCCGCCAAGACCATTGAGCCGCAGTACTGGCCGTTCAAGACCGAGTGGAAAGAAGATCGGGCGGCGGCCCGCCTGATCGAGGAGCGCTGGCCTGATTTGTGGGCTGAGCTGCTCGCCCCGGCGCTCACGCTGACGCCGAAAAAGCCGGCGTTCACGGTGAGCGTGTGATGGCGTTTTCCCTCGAAGACATCACGGCCAGTGGTGATGCGGGTCCGGCGCGTCTGGTGATTTACGGCCCGCACGGCGTCGGCAAGACCACGCTGGCGGCGAGTGCGGATAAGCCCTTGGTGCTCGAGCTGGAAGAAGGGCTCGATGCGCTGGAAGATTTGCACGGCACGCCCAAAATCAGGCACGAGAAGTTGCAGAGCTTCGAGGACATCATGGCGGTCATCGAGCTGTTGTACAACAACGAGCACGAGCACCGGCATCTTGTTTTTGATTCGCTCGATTGGCTCGAGCCCTTAATCTGGACGCACACCTGCAAAACGCACGGGGTGGCGAACATCGAGGCGTTCGGTTTTGGCAAGGGTTATTTGCACGCGCAATCGTATTGGCGCGAATTGCTGAGCGGCTTACGTGCGCTGCGCAACGACCGCGGCATGGGCATTGTGATGACGGCGCACGCCGAGATAAAGCGCTTTGATGCCCCGGATGCCGATCCTTATGATCGCTATGGCATCAAGCTACAAACGCGCGCGGCGGCATTGATTGAAGAATGGTCCGATGCGATATTGTTCTGCAATTACAAAACCTACACCACTGAAAAAGAGGTCGGTTTCAACAGGAAAGTGGCGCGCGGCGTCGGCACCGGTCAACGGATTATTTACACGGAGGAACGGCCGGCGTTCAAAGCCAAGAATCGTTTTGGCTTGGCGCCTGAGTTACCGTTCACCAAAGGGATGATGCTGGATACGATCATCCGCGAACACATCGAACCACTGAAGGGTGCTGCCTAATGGAATTCCATTATAATGTTGACGATTATCCTGAGCTACTAGAGCCCCTCGAGCCGGTACCACCGGGTTGGTATCCGGTTCAGATTGTCGACTCGAACGTCGGTTTCAACGATCTGAAACAGAACAAACGCATCACGCTGACCTATCAGGTTCTCGACGGCAGCTACAAAGACCGCAAGGTCACGGATGGTTTGAACATCGAGAATCCGAATCAGCAGACCGTCGAGATTGCGCGCAAGCACTTGTCGACGCTGTGTCGGACGGTCGGGCTCTCGCATGTCTCCGATACTTACGAGCTGCATGGCCGACCGCTTCAAATCCGCGTGAACGTCCGTGCCGCGGAGGGTGAATTCGCCGAACGCAACGAGGTCAAGGAGTACCGGTTGATTGACGGCAACGATCCGAAATACAACACGGTCGCGGCGCCCGCAAGTGCACCAGGCAGTATTGCACCGGCACCCGCCCAGCCTACGCAGCGCCCTTGGAAGAAGGATACCGCCGCGTGAAGAATGGCCGCGCTACATTTTCAGATCCACGAGGATCCAACGCTCGAGGCGATTGACGCCGAGATAGAGCGTCGCGGCAACAGCCGCCCGCACAGTCACTCCGTGGGCATGAGCACGGTGGGCGATGCGTGCTTACGTCGGCTGTGGTATGCCTTTCGCTGGTGCACACCGCGTCAGTTCAACGCTGACACGTTGAAGCTGTTCGAGGACGGCCATCAGGGCGAGAAGCAGATGGCGGAGCGTCTGCGTCGAGTGCCGGCGCTGAAGCTGCATACGCACGATCCAGCGACCGGCCAGCAATACGAGAGCCTTGACCATGGCGGTCACTTGCGCGGCTTCATTGACGGCGCGGTGCGGGGTCTGCACAAGGCGCCTAAAACCTGGCACGTTTGGGAGCATAAGCAAACGGCCGAAACGAAGTTCAACGCGCTGGTGAAGCTCATTCACGAGCGCGGCGAGAAGGCGGCGCTGGAGAAGTGGAACTTCAAGTACTGGGTGCAGGCGCAGCTCTATATGTGGTACGAGGGCATGAGCCGGCACTACATGACGGTATCGACGCCGGGTGGGCGTAAGACGATTAGTGTGCGCACGGAAGTCCAGAAGAAGAAAGCCAAAGTGCAAGTGAAGCGGGCGCTCGAAGTCATCATGGCGGAGCGACCGTTAGAGCGTTTGAGTGACACGCCGAGCTACTTTGAATGTAAGTGGTGCGATCACCAAGCGACCTGCCACGGCCAGGAAGTGCCGGCGCCGAGCTGTCGCACGTGTATTTATG
>JBPCXK010000722.1:0-2506 GCA_051008635.1 Gammaproteobacteria bacterium | reverse complement strand
GGTAGCGAGCTGTTCTGCACTCGATGCATTGAATCCGATCAAATGGCGGTACATGTCAGTGATACCGGCGAGCAACGATACCGGGACGCGATATGGCAATGCCCACAGTGCAAGGCTGAGTATGTCGATGTCAGACCAGTAGAGAGAATTCAGCTCCTTGCAAACAATCGGCGCACATAAACTTCGTTGATATTGTCAACAAGGTCAGGACGGTCCTTCAGATCATTCCGCTGCCTCTGTCTGCCGGTCGTCGCCATCATTCAAACAGGTCAGCCATCGCCTTACGGCGTCGCCTCGTTTCGATATGGTGCTGCATGTCGTAGGCGAGGTGGCAACGTTGGCACCATGACCGCAGATTCTCCGGGTTGCAGTTCTCCGGTGTATGATCCAGATGCCCGGTGGTCAGCACGACCTTGGAGCCATTCACCGGGTGCGGTTCGCCATGGCGCGCACGGCAATCAGGGTACTCCGGTGAACCTTCGCAGCGGTTGCCGGCGCGGCGCTTTATCGCCGGTACGATTTCAGCATCCCAGTTCTCCGGGTAGCGCTCACGATTCTCGGGAAGAATCGGCATCACTCGTCCTCCAGGTACGCCAGGCACGGCGCTCCAGCTTCGGGCGGTGGGTAACACCCGTGTCTCAAAACTCACGGCACCAGCCGGTACAGGCTCCAGTCCTGTAGGGCGCGGGGCAGCGTGTCGAACGCATGGGTTTCGATGGCATCGAGCACGCGCGCGACTTCGTACTGGTCAGGTTCGTAACCGCTCCAGGGCGGCAGTGGTCGCGCCCGCGCCGCGTCGCGTACGGATTCAAAAACCCCGTCGATGTTGTCGATCTCCATGCTGGTCTCCACGTTCAAGGTGCCGCTTTGTGGGTGCGCCGGTTCAATGAGGCCGACGTGCACTCCAGCGGCGCAGCGCGTTGCCGATGCACGTGGAGCGATTACGTGCAACGGCTCCATTCAGTGCCGGCCGTGTGGGGCCGCCTGGAGCGTTACGACGACAGGCGGGCGGTCGGGCCAGCGTTACCGCTGCGGAACGGGCCTGAGTGAATCCGCCCCGCTTTTTCATCGCAGCGCGGCGACGAGTTCGTCAGCCGCCTGCGCGTAATCAAAGAGCTTCACCGGATCGAAGTCGCCGCGCTCGATGGCATCCAGGTCGTCGGCGCCCAGCAACTCCGCAAACGCGGCGGGCGTAAGGCCGGTCATGCAGGTGGCGCTGGCCAATGCGTAGCGCTGACGCTCGGACCACCGGAACATGTCGAGCTGATTGCCGGCGTCCACATCCACATTCATGTCGTTTCCCCTTCTTCGTTGTTGCGCTTCACCAGATACTCGACGGTGAGTCGCAGGCCTTCCGGGCTCAGCGCGCCGCTGGCGATGTCTTGCTGATCTGCAACCGCGAGCAAGGGAGCGACCTCACCCTCGGTGACCTCGTCCGCAAGAGCAGGATGAAGCGCAACCTAACCATCCATGACGGCGGCGATGAGGCAAATCGGGCACCCGCGAAGAATGCGTTCGAGGCCTCACTGGACCGAATCGCTGCGAATCGGCGCGCCACTCGAAATCAATGCAAGTAGTGTGTCAGAATAGTCCGGCACCGCTACCCAGCTACCGAGTGGCACAAAAATGACACATCGGGTTGCGGTCCAACGGTAGACCCTCCGCAAGTTGTTGATTTCACTCCTGCCGGGGTGGCGGAACTGGTAGACGCGCCGGACTCAAAATCCGGTTCTGGCAACAGAGTGAGAGTTCGAGTCTCTCCCCCGGCACCAACAGGTAAACGCTCATCACATCCGAACCACTCACACAGAAGAATAGGGGGATTAATGGCCGTAGAAGAAGGCAAGGCCGCACCGGCCTTCACGCTCAAGGATACCGACGGCAACAAGGTCGCGCTCAAGGATCTCAAGGGCAAGAACATCATCGTCTACTTTTATCCCAAAGACGACACGCCCGGCTGCACCAAAGAGGCCTGCGGGTTTCGCGATTTGTGGAAGGATATTCGAAAGCTCGATGCCGTCGTACTCGGCGTGTCACCGGACGACGGCGAGTCGCATCAAAAATTCGTCAAGAAATACAAGCTGCCGTTTACCTTACTGAGCGATCCTGACAAGCGGGTTATGACGAAATACGGCGCTTATGGTGAAAAGATGATGTACGGCAAAAAGACGATCGGCGTCATTCGCTCGACCGTTTGGGTGGGGCCGGACGGCAAGGTGAGAAAACATTGGCGCAAGGTGCCCAAGGCTGCCGATCATCCGACGAAGGTATTGGAGGCGCTGCAGAGCGCCTAGTCGCGGTAGGAACGCCCCTCACGGGGCGCCCCCCGCACAGATCCGTACGTGCGGAATTCCCGCATCGTATGTTCTCGAGAACATACGATGCGTTATGTGGCGAGCCAGCGTATGTGGTGAAGTTGCTCCGCAAGCCCAAGGTCACGCTATAACCGGTCACGACTTCACAACATAATCTGAGCCGTCATGGTGGTGCCCTCTACCAGAAGGAG
>JBPCXK010000721.1:0-10400 GCA_051008635.1 Gammaproteobacteria bacterium | reverse complement strand
GGATTACATCACAGCGCATTTCAATTTGGGCACGCTGTTGCACGATACAGGCGACAACGCGCGCGCGGCGTATCACTACAGACGCGTTGTCGAGTCGAAGCCCAATGACGTAGAAGCCTGGAACAGTCTGGGCCTGATGTTGATGGAGCCTGAGACGCTGGTTGAGGCGATCGAATGTTTTCGCAGGGCGATTGCGCTCGCGCCTGACTACGCGCAGGCGCATAACAACCTGGGATGCGCGCTCATGGATCAGGGCGAGATAGAAAACGCAAGGCCCTGTTTCGTCAAAGCAATCGACCTCGATCCACGCTTTGCTCGCGCCTACGAAAATCTTGTGCGGTCGCGCCGGTTTACTGTCGATGATCAGGACATCATTCAGCGCCTGCATGCGGGTGTTGAAATGCCGGGAACTGCCGACGAGTCATTGGTTATCTTCCATTTCGCCCTCGGAAAGATCTACGACGACTGTGCGGACTACGATACGGCCTTTCACCATTATCGTCTCGGAAACGAGTTGGTAAAGAAAAGCACGCCATTTGATTGGCAAGGTTCCGAACGCACGATCGCCAACACGATAGCGACTTTCTCCGCCGATTTCCTGGCCAGCCGAAATGGCTTCGGCCACGAATCCGATCGGCCGATCTTCATCGTCGGTATGCCGCGCTCCGGTTCAACCCTGGTGGAGCAAATCATTTCCGCGCACCCTCACGTGCGCGGGGCGGGTGAACTCACCTATCTCGCTGATATGACGGCCACGATCCCCGGTCTGCTCAATACCGACACGCCCTATCCCGAATGCGCGGAGCTTCTCGATCGTGCGCAAGTTCACGCGCTGGCCGAGCAGTATCTTGTGCATTTCGAATCTCCCAGCGCCGACATTCGCCGCGTGACGGACAAGTTGCCGGGTAACTTTCTGCATCTCGGGTTGATCGCGCTGATGTTTCCTGACTCGCGAATCGTCCATTGCCGGCGTGACCCCATGGATGTCGGCCTGTCGATCTATTTTCAACGCTTTGCCACAAGGCACGATTACGCTTACGATCTTGTCGACATTGGGACTTACTATCGGCAGTACCAGCTGCTTATGGAGCACTGGCGCAACATGCCGCTCCCGAGGATGATGGAGGTCGACTACGAGCAACTGGTTGCCGAGCTGGAAAGCTGCAGCCGCCGACTGATCGATTTTTGCGGCCTCGCATGGGACGACCGATGTCTGAATTATCATCAAAGCCAACGCACTGTGCGCACCGCCAGCAATTGGCAGGTTCGCCAACCACTGTATTCCCGGTCGGTGCGCCGCTGGCGGCACTACGAAAGTCACCTGACCGCGCTCAGCGAGACGTTAGCCGGTACGCGCTCCCCGTTGTGATGCATGCGGTCACTACGTTTGCGTTCGTCTTCGAGTCCAATGAGCCACAGCCGAATTACTGATTTGTTTCACACAGCAACGGCTCAACACAAGAGCGGTGAGCTGCAGCAAGCGGAACAGATCTATCGTCGCATTCTGGAGATCGATCCCGGGCACCACGACACGCTGCACTACCTGGGGTTACTGCTACGACAGATCAATCAGGTGGACGCTGCCATCGACCTGCTCGCACGGGCGGTACGAGCCGATCCCAACGATCCGATGTGCCAGAGCAACCTGGGTAATTTGCTGCGTGAGCAAGGCAAGCTGCCGCAAGCAGTCGCGGCTTATCGCAAAGCGGTATCGACCAAACCGGATTATGTCGACGTCCAGTTCAATCTGGCTACGACATTGCGCGATATGGGTGACTACGAAGGCGCTGTCGCAAGCTATAGCCGCGTTCTCGAGCTTGCGCCAGGAGACGGCGAGGCATGGCAGGGACTCGGCGGCGTGCTGTTGTCGCAAGAGCAACTTGCGGATGCGGTCGATGCCTTCCAGCGCGCCGCCCGGCTGCAACCGCGCGAGGCCACGATCCAATACGATCTGGGTTGCGCGCAACGCAGCGCGGGGCACCCCGATGCCGCCGTCGAGGCGTTTCGTCGTGCGATCGATCTGCGTCCCGACTATCCGGAAGCCTGCAATAACATGGCCGCGGCGCTCAGAGCCCAGGGCAAGCTGGACCAGGCGCTGACTGCCTGCCGGGAGGCGGTTCGGCTGCGCCCCGATTATCACGTCGCCTATGACAATCTGGCGGCGATTTATCTGGACAGTCTCGAGCAATCACCATTGCCGCAAGGCGATTCGCAGCGCGCGAATACGCACACCGAGCTTGCCGGGTTGTTTATCAAACACAGGAAACTCGACGCGGCTGTCGCTGCCTGTCGAGAGGCGCTGCGTCTCAGCCCCGACCTTGTCGAGGCGTACAACAGCCTGGGCATCGCATACAGGAATCTGGGCCGTCTCGATGATGCCGTGACTGCGTTTCACGATGCATTGAAGGTCAAACCCGAGTACGTCGATGCCTGCAACAATCTCGGCTTCACCTATGGCGACATGGGCGACTTCGACAAGGCGTTGCATTGGTTTCATCGAACCCTGGAACTGGATCCCGAGCTTCCGGAGGTGTGTCTGAATATCGCGCGCGCAAAACGCTTTTCACCCGCTGATCGCGATGAGATCAAATGCATCGAGGCAGTGCTGGCTAATCCGCGCTTGTCCGAGGCGTCGCAGGCGTGCGTCCAATTCGCGCTGGGGAAGATTTATGCCGACTGCGGGGACATCGAGCAGGCGTTCTCCCGGTACGAACGAGGCAACCGGCTGAAACACAGGTCCGTTCGCTTCGATGGGGCCAGACACACCGAGCGTGTCGATGCCTTGATCAACACTTTTACTCCGGAGTTCTTCGCCGCGCGGCACGGTTTCGGCGACGAATCCGACATGCCCGTTTTTATCGTCGGCATGCCCCGATCCGGCACCACGCTGGTCGAGCAGATTGTATCCAGTCATCCGGCGGTTTATGGCGCGGGCGAGCAAACGCAGATCGGCGAGATCGCCGGCTCCTTGAGGCGCAAGCTCAATACTTCCCAACCGTATCCTGAGTGCGTGTCGGTCCTCGGCTCACGCGTGGCGACAACGCTGGCCGGGGAATACCTGGGGCGCTTGCGCAACCTGGCGCCCGATGCTCGGCGGGTGACCGACAAGATGCCGATGAATTTTCTCCATCTCGGGCTTATCACTTTGTTGTTTCCGCGTGCGCGAATCGTGCACTGCCGGCGCGATCCGATGGATACGTGCTTGTCGAATTACATTCAGCTTTTTGCCGAGGGGCACGACTTTTCTTACGATCAGGAAGACCTTGCGGTGTTTTACAGCGACTACCATCGTCTGATGAAGCATTGGCAGAGCGCGCTTGCGATCAAGCCTCATGAAATAGTGTACGAGGAGCTGATCGCCAATCAGGAAGCCGCGAGTCGCCGCCTGATGGAGTACTGTGGTGTTCCCTGGGACGACAAATGTCTGACGTTTCACGAGAACAAACGGCCTGTTCAGACCGCGAGTCAGTGGCAGGTGCGCCAACCGGTGTATCGGTCGGCGGTGTGCCGTTGGGAGAAGTACGAACATCATCTTCAGCCATTGAAGCAAGCGCTGGAGAGAAATGGTGTGTGGCGGACATCTGCCGCCATAGCAGACTAATCGGAAGTCCCCTCATCATTTCCTGCCCTCACGCGATTTCTCGTCCAAATATTTTCCAGTAATCGAAAGTAATCACCATACGGCAGTGGAGCGCTGGTTTCGTGGTGCTCTTGTTGTCGCGCGGTTGTTGCTTTTTCGTTGTTGTTAAAATGATAAACTGTTGCTTGTGGCGGTTGTGGTGTTGCTATATAGTCGAAAATAGGGGCTGACCTGTAAACCAATGTGTTGCGATTCGGCAACAACGAGCGGGCACAGCACCGATATTAGCGCTAAGCAATTTCAAGTGGGAGGCAACACCGAATGAAATCCGCGAACCCCAGAAGTAAGCTACCAAAGCGAGCGTTGCTGGCGACTGCCGTCGCCTCGACGTTTGTGGCCACTGCACCCGTACAGGCGTTTGAGGCGACGCTATCAGGCCAGATCAACCGCATCGTCAACTACATCGACGACGGCGTGGACACCGGTCTTCTGTTCCAGGACTGTACGTGTACCGGCACCCGTTTTCGAATGGTGGGCTCTCAGGATGTCCAGGAAGGATGGAAGGCGGGCGGTAACATCGAGCTTCAATTTCAATCCAACGCATCCGATCAAACGCCCCTCGCGGGCGAAATGCGCGAGGAGGAGCCGCCGTTTGCGGGTGTCAGAGACGGTAACGTCAGTGGCCCATCGACGAACGACGGCCGCCTGCGTAAGGCCGATATCTGGATTTCGAGCCCGTTCGGCAAGCTGTCCCTGGGCCAGGGCGACGGCGCCGCCAACGGTACGTCCGAGCACGACCTGTCCGATACCTGGATCGCCAGCTACAACGCCCCCAGTGGACCGGGCGGCCAGTTGCTACGGGAGGAGGGCAGCGGCGCTGCGGGTCCCAGCGTGTTTGCGGTCACCAGCCAGTACGATGGTCTGAGTCGTAATGACCGCATCCGTTACGACACGCCGGTGCTGGGTCCGGTCACTTTTGCAGTAAGCGCGGGTCACGAATTCCAGGAGGTGGCGGGACGCCTGTTCTGGGAAGGCGGAGGCGGCACGCAGTTGAGCGGCGGGTTAGGTATCGTACAAAGTCGGCCGGCCGGTATCGACATACAGTACAACGCGTCATTGTCTATTCTGTTCCCCTTTGGTTTCAACATCACCGGATCATTCGGTGAGCGATCACGCGATCCGAGCGCCGCAACGGTGGCGGTGGGCCGGGAAGACAGCGACACGTGGCATCTCAAATTGGGTTGGCGGTTCGGCGCCAACTTCAAGCATGCCGTCTCGGTTGCGGCCGGTCTGGACAGCGACCGGCGCATCTCCGGCGAGGAGGCCGACCGTCTCGACCTGGCCTACATTTACAATTTCGCCGATGGCGTCAAGTTGTACGCCGGATATAACCTGGTAAGCGTGGATTCGCCAGGCGCGGTCCAGTTCGAGGATATGACTTCGATATTCGCCGGCGGCCGGTTCACCTTCTAGCTTGTAGTCAGCTAACGGAACGGCGGTGTAGAATATGCGTGTGAATTTTCTTATGCGTGTTCTCACCGCCTCCTGCCTCGCAGTGTCCGTTGTGGCGTGTGGCGCGCTCGGTGACTACCAGGGGAGCCGGGAAACGCCCCACGAATGGCCCGATGAACCACCGGGTGATCTGACCTTTGTCTACGAAGACGGTCGCTTCGCGAAGAAGAGCACACTCGAAGCCGAAAAAGCAGAACAGGCGGAACAGCAGGCTGCGCAGCCCCGGCAACAAGCGGCTCAGTCGCCGATGCAGGTACGACAGACTCAGCCAGCCCCGAACGTGTCTTCGCAGCAAGCGCAAGAGTTTGCAGACTTCGAGCAGTACCAGCAGTTCAAGGCATGGCAAAAGGCGAGCCGCGACCCGAATTCCGAGGAGTACCAGGAATTTCAGCGCTGGAAGGAATGGCGCAGCTACCAGAACTGGAAGCAGGGAGCAGAGTAGTCGCCCGGGAGGGCGTGGTGGCTCATTGCTTTTTCGACCACTCTATAGCTGTTCCAACATACCGATCCGATTGAGCCACGTGCAAGGCTCGCCGCGTTCGTTGGCGAACGTTCGTGGCGCGTCGTGGCAACGTCGGTGGAATGTTGTCGCATAAGCCCTGCGAGATCTCCCTTGCTCCGAATTTGAGAACAAGAGAAACTGCCGGTCTCCTTTTTCTCGCTAGTGGGCCTTTGTCGTGGACAAGCCATACGATCTGCATGGCCGCATCGCGCTCGTAAGCGGAGCCTCGAGCGGCCTTGGCCGGCATTTCGCGCTTACGCTTGCCCGGGCTGGCGCCAGGGTGGTCCTGGCTGCCCGGCGTACTCAAAAACTCGAAGAGCTGGCAGGCGAAATCGAATCTGAAGGTGGTAAAGCCGCAGCGGTGACCATGGACGTGACCGAAGCCGCTAGCATCAAGGCCGGGTTCGACGATGCGCAAACCGCGTTCGGCGTCCCCGGAATCATCGTCAACAATTCGGGCGTCGCTGCAACTACCGCGGCTTTGGAGATAAGCCAAGACGAATGGGACAAGGTGCTGGACACCAATTTGCGCGGCGCGTGGCTGCTTGCGCAGGAGGCCAGCCGCCGCATGGTCGATGCGCAAGTCGGTGGCAGTATCATTAACATTGCTTCCATACTCGGCTTCCGGGTTGCCAACGGTCTCGCCGCATACGCCGCGTCTAAGGCTGCGCTCGTGCAAGTTACGCGCACGCTTGCGCTAGAACTCGCGCGACATGGCATTCGCGTCAACGCTATTGCGCCGGGTTACATTCTCACCGACATGAACCGGGAATTTCTGACCAGCGAAGCTGCCGCACCGGTGATCAAACGCATACCGCAACGCCGTGTCGGCGCGCCCGAGGATCTCGATGGCGCGTTGCTGTTGCTCGCCTCCGATGCCTCCGGTTACATGACCGGCAGCACCATCGTCGTCGATGGCGGGCATCTGCAGTCGTCGCTTTGATGCCATGACAATTGTTCACCGATTCCTCGTCCTTGCAGGGGTGGCCTGGTGGGTGTCGCAAAAGTCAAAAGAGGCACCTGTAGGGTGGTGGCGGTGAGCGCAGCGAACGCCACCACTCTGCTCGCTTACTTGAAGCCGCTCCTGCAAAAACACTCACGTAAAATTAACAACCGTCATGGACTTTACGCTTAGCCCCGAGATAGAAGACTACCGTCAGCGCATCCGAGCCTTTGTGGATGAGCACATCGTGCCGCTGGAGTCGGACGCGCAGGTCTACGACGATGGCGAGAACATCTCTGATGCATATCTCAAGCCCCTGCGCGAACGGGCGAGGGTAGCCGGGTTGTGGTGTCTGCCCATGCCGAAGGCGCGGGGCGGGCAAGGTTTCAGGCCAGTCGGCATGGCCGCCTGCTACGAGGAGATGAACCGATCGATCTTTGGGCCGGTCGTGTTCAACTGCGCGGCCCCTGATGACGGTAACATGATAGTGCTGGAACGTATTGGCACACAGGCGCAGAAGGAACGCTGGTTGCAACCGATCGTCGATGGGCAGGTGCGCTCTGCTTTCGCCATGACCGAGCCGCAGCCGGGCTCGGGGTCCGATCCCGGCGGCATGATGCGCACTACAGCGATTCGCAAGGGTGACAAATGGGTCATCGACGGCCACAAATGGTTCATCACCGGGGCGGGCGTTGCGCAGCATTTTATTCTGGTGGCGCGCACGTCAGACGATCCGCGCAAGGGGCTGACCGCTTTTTTGTTCGACCGCGATGATCCAGGTTGGGAGATCGTGCGCCGCATTCCTATCATGGGTCCTGAAGAGCATGGCGGACATTGTGAGCTGAAGTTCAGGGGCCTGGAGATTCCGGACGAAAACCGTCTGATGGAAGTCGGTGACGGGCTGAAGGTAACGCAGATACGCCTGGGCACGGCTCGGCTGACGCATTGCATGCGCTGGTTGGGGCTTGCCAGGCGCGCGCTCGAGATTGCATCCGACTATGTAAAAGATCGTCAGGCTTTCGGTTGCGCGCTTGCGGATCACGAAGGCGTGCAATGGATGCTGGGTGAGGCCGCGATGGAGATCCACATCGGCCGTTTGTTGACCATGCACGCGGCCTGGAAACTCGAGCAAGGCGATTTCGCACGCAAGGAAGTCTCAATGGCGAAGGTCGCAGTCAGCGACACGTTACACAAGGCCGCCGACACTGCCATCCAGCTCTGCGGCGCGCGAGGGTATTCGAAGGACACGGTGCTGGAGTGGATCTACCGCGCGGCGCGCGCGGCGCGGCTCGTGGATGGTGCTTCGGAAGTGCACAAAATGGTCCTGTCACGGGCGTTGTTGAAAGAGGGTTCGGATTTCTGGTCCTGGGATTGAACGCCGCGGCGTCAGAGGCTTCTTCCTACACTTGTATCGCTAAAAACTACTCACCGGCCGGTCGCGCATTCCTGACGCGCGCTAAGTTGCCTTTGCGCCGCCACAGGGGGCTGTGGCGGAGAACCTCCCGCACGGGAGCGCTACAACTCTGTCTCCGATTTATGACAAAAGTTTTTATTTAGCTACAAAAAGTAGCAACCTCGCAACGTCTGTTGTATTCTCTCCTCTGACTTCAGTCGTTGGTCGTACCGGGAGTGCCGCCAATGCTGATTCACGCCTAACAAAATTCGTAACAGGAGAGAAATGCGATGCAGAAACTACCTAATCGAGCCTTGCTGAGCGCCGCCGTTGCAGCGGCAGTGGCAGCGCTGGCAGCCCCCGCTCAGGCGATCGACGTCAAATTGTCCGGTCAGATTAACCGAGCCGTTACGCTTGCCGACAATGGCACCAATACTGACGCCTTGTTTGTAGACAACAACAACACCGGAACGCGCTTTCGCTTGCGCGGTGGTGGTGAAATCGGCGGTGGCGTCGAGGCGGGCGTGCGCTGGGAAACCCAGTACAACGAAAACAGTTCGAGTGTAATCGATATCGGCGACGGTGACGGCGGCAACAGCGACGGCTTTGTCTCGCGCTACCGCGAAGTCTGGTTCAAGGGCAACTGGGGCCAGGTTTACCTGGGGCAGGGCGACGGCGCGGCTAACGGTACATCCGAGGTGGATCTGTCAGGCACTGCGTACGTTGCCGATTATTCGGGCCAGAATCTGGACGACGGATTGCAGTTCGCCCTGGCGGATGGCAGCGGGACTAGAGAGACCAGCAATGGCGCTGTGTTCAGCAACTTCGATGGCCTGAGCCGGAACGACCGCTTGCGTTACGACACCCCGACCTGGGGCGGTCTGGTCTTGTCGGGTGACGTCGGGCAGGACAAGTGGGAGGTCGCGGGCCGCTACAAGGCCAAGTGGACCGGCGGTCAATTCGGCGCCGCAGCGGGTTATGTAGGCCGGGAGGCGGATGCCTTCGGCACCCAGCTCGGCGTCTCAGCCTCGATACTGTTAAACAATGGCATAAACCTGTCGGGCAGCTACGGCCAGCAGGACCCGGATAACGCCGATGCGGAAGCAGATGGCTTCTATGCCAAGATCGGCTACAAATTCGGCG
Organism: Gammaproteobacteria bacterium; assembly: GCA_051008635.1. Taxonomy (GTDB): domain Bacteria; phylum Pseudomonadota; class Gammaproteobacteria; order JBPCXK01; family JBPCXK01; genus JBPCXK01. The sequence goes on along the minus strand of JBPCXK010000721.1, from coordinate 1,327 downwards.
CCGATCAGGCCCACGCCGTTTCTGTCAGCTACAACGTCATCAATGACCTCGAGTTGTTGAATGACGAAGCCACGCGCATCGCCGGCGCCTACGTCTACAATATCAAGGAGCATGGCGTCGAGCTTTATGGATTGATCCAGAACGCGGAACTCGACCGGCCCGGAGTGGACATAGATGATGTGGGCCAGATCAGTATCGGCTCGCGCATCAAGTTCTAATCCAGCAAATGGTGGAGGCAAGGGTGACAAGCAAGCGTTTTTTTCAGTGGGCTGCGCCTGTCGCCCTTGTCTTTCTGGGCTCCGCTTGCGCCGGGTTTGAGCCGCTGGAACCGGAGGTGGGTAGTCCGCGAGGTATCCCGGAAGGGCCGGGCGTGCTCTCCGGCGAAGAGGGCGGGGTCGGCTACGCCTTCGGCAAGAAAAAGAAAAAAGAAGCTGACGATCAGCACACTGCAACAGCGGCGCAACCGACCGACAGCGGTATGTCTTCGCAGGCGGTGCAAGAAGTCACTGAGCTGGAGGAGTACCGGAGATTCAAGGAATGGCAAAAGGCCAAACACGATCCGGAATCCACCGAGTACAAGGAGTTTCAACGCTGGAAGGAATGGCGTGCCTATCAGGAGTGGCAGCGGCAAAGCGAGTAACCGCGTAACCCGTTACCGTGGGAGCGACCACAGAAGACGTCCGTAGTGTGGGTTGAGCGCAGCGATACCCACCAGCCATTGCACAACTGATGTGCCGCCCTTCGGGCGACGGTCATTCGATGGTGTTCACCAGCCGCGCCCATGGCGATCAGCCGCTCGGTGATCCACGCCGCGCTGATCGCATTGCCACCGCCGGTGTCGGCTGCGCAGCATGGCGCTCGCCTTATTCTCTTGCGTCTTCAAACTCAGCCTCCTTCGCCTGTCGTGATTGCGCGAGACTTCCGCCGTCGTAAATGCTGCAAAGCCGGCGTGAGCAGTATCAGCAGCGTGATGATCATGATGATCAGCGTAATCGGGCGTTCCCACAGAAAGGAGATGGAGTCGTCATAGATCGTCAGCGAGCGGCGCAAGTTTTCTTCCATCAGCCGACCGAGCACAAAAGCCAGGATCAGCGGCGCCATAGGGTACGCAAGCAGGCGCAGTATTACCGCCAGCACGGCAACGACCACCATCATATGTATATCGAACGTGTTGAACGACACCAGGTACACGCCCAGGAGCGAGAAGAACAACACCAGCGGCGTCAGCCGTTGCGACGGTATCGTCAGCAGGCGTGCGATGTACGGGATCAGGGGCAGATTCAATATCAACAGGATCACGTTGCCGATGTACATGGAGATGATGACC
>JBPCXK010000720.1:0-9080 GCA_051008635.1 Gammaproteobacteria bacterium | reverse complement strand
AAGATCGCCAGCGCGCTCGAGAAGCGGCTCGGCCGGGAAGTCAATCTCAGCGTCCGGCTGGATGACAGCCTCCTCGGTGGCGCCATCGTGCGCGCCGGCGATCTGGTCATCGACGGTTCGGCGCGGGGCCGGCTCGAAAAACTCGCGAGCGCGCTCGGCCGCTAGCGCTACAGCATCAATTTAAAGCTAAACAAGTGGAAATACCCTCATGGCCATGCAACTGAACCCTTCCGAAATCAGCGAGCTGATCAAGGAGCGCATCAAGAACTTCGAAGCCGTCGCCGAGGCGCGCACCGAAGGCACTGTCGTGAGTCTCACCGACGGCATTACCCGTATTCACGGTCTGGCGGACGCCATGCAGGGCGAGATGCTGGAGTTTCCGCGCGATACTTACGGGCTTGCGCTCAACCTCGAGCAGGACTCGGTCGGTGCGGTGATTCTGGGTGACTACGAGCACATCACCGAGGGCGACACCGTCAAGTGCACCGGGCGCATCCTCGAAGTGCCCGTCGGCGAGGGGCTCATCGGACGGGTCGTCGATTCGCTCGGCAGTCCCATCGATGGCAAGGGCGCGGTCGAGTCGCAGGGCAGCTCGGCGATCGAAAAGGTGGCGCCCGGCGTGATCAGCCGCCAGTCGGTCAGCGAGCCGGTGCAGACCGGGCTCAAGTCCATCGACTCCATGGTCCCGGTCGGCCGCGGCCAGCGCGAGTTGATTATCGGCGACCGCCAGACCGGCAAGACCGCGGTGGCCATCGACACCATCATCAACCAGAAGGGCAAGGATCTCATCTGTATCTATGTCGCCATCGGCCAGAAGGCGTCGTCCGTTGCCAACGTCGTACACAAGCTCGAAGAGCACGGCGCCATGGATCACACCATCGTGGTCGCCGCGACGGCGGCGGAATCCGCGGCCATGCAGTACATTGCCCCGTATTCCGGTTGCGCCATGGGTGAGTACTTCCGCGATCTGGGTCAGGACGCGTTGATCATCTACGACGATCTCACCAAGCAGGCCTGGGCGTATCGTCAGGTCTCGTTATTGTTGCGTCGCCCGCCGGGCCGCGAAGCGTATCCGGGCGACGTGTTTTATCTGCACTCGCGCCTGCTGGAACGCGCCGCGCGCATCAACGCCGCCCATGTGGAGACCCTCACCGGCGGCAAGGTCAAGGGCAAGACCGGTTCGCTCACCGCGTTGCCGATCATCGAGACGCAGGCCGGGGACGTGTCGGCGTTCGTGCCGACAAATGTCATCTCGATCACGGACGGCCAGATCTACCTCGAAAGCGATCTGTTCAACGCCGGCATCCGCCCGGCCATCAACGCGGGTCTGTCGGTATCACGCGTCGGCGGCGCGGCACAGACCGGGCTGATCAAAAAACTCGGCGGCGGCATCCGCCTTGCGCTTGCGCAGTATCGCGAGCTCGCCGCGTTCTCACAGTTCGCCTCCGATCTCGACGAGGCGACGCGCAAACAGCTCGAACGCGGCCAGCGCGTTACCGAGCTGATGAAACAGAAGCAGTACTCGCCCATGTCCGTTGCCGAAATGGCGATCTCGCTGTTCGCGGTCAACGAAGGCTATCTGGACGACGTCGATGTCCAGAAAGTCGTGGATTTCGAAGCCGCCATGCAGTCTTACCTGAAATCCAATTCCTCCGATCTGCTCGACAAGATGAACGACAGCAAGGAATACAGCGACGAAGTGCGCGACGGCCTGCGCGCAGCGCTTAAAGAGTTCAAAACCAAGGGCTCGTGGTGAGCTTTAAAAGGCCAGCGGCTCACAACTGACACGCAGAAATAAATGTCCGGCGCAAAAGAAATAAGCGACGTAGGTTGGGCTGAGGGCAGCGAAGCCCAACTTGCGATAGCGTCTACAGGCAGCGGCTCGTTGGGCTTCGCTGCGCTCAGCACCAACCTACAACACCGTTTCGCGACACCCTCTAAAAAGTTGACGACTTAAAACTCACAAGCAGAAAATGTCCGGCGCAAAAGAAATAAGAGGCAAGATCAAGAGTATCCAGAATACTCAGAAGATCACGAAGGCCATGGAAATGGTGGCTGCGAGCAAGATGCGCAAGGCGCAGGAGCGTATGGAGCACGCGCGGCCGTATGCCCACAAGATCCGCGGTGTCATCGCGCACCTTGCCCACGCGCATGCCGAATACAAACACCCGTTTACGATCGAGCGCGAGGCAAAACGCGCCGGCTACGTGATCATCTCGACCGATCGCGGTCTTTGCGGCGGCCTGAATGTAAATCTCTACCGGGCCGCGTTGCCGGATATGGAAGCGTGGAGACACAAGGGCGCGGACGTCGAGCTGGCCATCATCGGCGCGAAGGCGCTGGGATTTTTCAAGCGCCTCGGCGCGAGCATCGTCTCCGAGGCCTCGCACCTCGGTGACGCCCCGGCGCTTACGGATCTGATCGGTGCGATCAAGGTCATGCTCGACGCCTACAACGAGGAGCGCATCGACCGGCTCTACATGGTGCACAACGAGTTCGTCAACACCATGACGCAGCGCCCGACTATCGTACAGTTATTGCCGTTGCCGCCCAGCGACGAGGAAGACTTCAAGCATTATTGGGACTACATCTACGAGCCGGATTCGAAAGCCGTGATGGATGTCCTGCTGGATCGCTACATCGAATCGCTGATCTACCGCGGCGTGATGGAAAACGTGGCCTGCGAACAGGCGGCGCGCATGGTCGCCATGAAATCGGCGTCCGACAACGCCGGCAATCTGATCGACGAATTGCAGCTCGTTTACAACAAGGCGCGGCAGGCCGCGATCACGCAGGAAATTTCTGAAATCGTCAGCGGCGCGGCCGCCGTCTGACTGCTTTGAATAAAAGTTTGAAGAGGAACTGAAAATGAGTTCTGGGCAAATCGTAGAGATCATCGGCGCGGTAGTGGACGTCGAATTCCCGCGCGACTCGATACCTAATGTCTTTTACGCTCTGGACGTCGAGGGGCACGATCTGACGCTGGAGGTACAGCAGCAACTCGGCGACGGCGTGGTGCGCACCATTGCGATGGGCTCCACCGATGGCCTGCGCCGAGGCGCAAGGGTGCTGAACACCGGCGCGCCGATCTCGGTACCCGTCGGCGAGGGTACGCTGGGGCGCATCATGGATGTGCTCGGGAATCCGGTGGACGAGGCCGGGCCCGTCGAGTTCAAGGAACGCTGGCCGATTCACCGCGAAGCGCCGGCCTACGCGGATCAGGCCCCGACCGTGGAGATCCTCGAGACCGGCATCAAGGTCATCGACCTGATCATGCCCATCGCCAAAGGCGGCAAGATCGGGCTGTTCGGCGGCGCCGGCGTGGGTAAGACCGTCGCCATCATGGAGCTCATCAACAATATCGCCAAGGAGCACGCCGGCTTGTCGGTGTTCGCGGGCGTGGGCGAGCGCACACGTGAAGGCAACGATTTCTATCACGAAATGACGGAATCGAAGGTGGTCGACAAGGTGGCGATGGTGTTCGGGCAGATGAACGAGCCACCCGGCAACCGACTGCGCGTGGGATTGACCGGCCTGACGATCTGCGAATACTTCCGTGATGAAGGCCGCGACGTGTTGCTGTTCATTGACAACATCTACCGCTACACCCTGGCGGGCACCGAGGTGTCCGCGCTGCTCGGCCGCATGCCCTCCGCGGTGGGTTATCAGCCGACGCTGGCCGAAGAGATGGGTGTGTTGCAGGAACGCATTACCTCCACGCGCACCGGTTCGATCACTTCCTTCCAGGCCGTGTACGTCCCGGCCGACGACCTCACCGACCCGTCGCCCGCGACGACTTTTGCGCATCTCGACGCGACGCTCGTTCTGTCGCGGCAGATCGCCGAGCTCGGCATCTACCCGGCCGTGGACCCGCTCGATTCCACCAGCCGCATGCTCGATCCGCTGGTCGTCGGTCAGGACCACTACGACATCGCGCGCGCCGTGCAAGGCACGTTGCAACGCTACAAGGAGCTGCGCGACATCATCGCGATCCTCGGTATGGACGAGTTGTCCGAAGACGACAAGCTCACCGTCTCACGCGCGCGCAAGATCCAGCGCTTTCTGTCGCAGCCGTTTTTCGTGGCCGCGGCGTTCACCGGCTCGGACGGCAAGTTCGTGTCGCTCAAGGACACTATCCGCGGTTTCAAGATGATCGTCGACGGCGAGATGGACGAGTATCCGGAGCAGGCGTTTTACATGATTGGCGGCATCGAAGAAGTGCAGGAACGCGCCAGGTCGGTCGCCTGAGTTGACAAACAATGGCTGCAACCCTGCACATCGACATCGTCAGCGCCGAGGAGGAAATCCACAGCGGCGAGGCAGCTGTGATCTACGCGCCCGCGGAAATGGGCGAGGTAGGCATCTACCCGCGGCACACGCCGCTGTTGACGCGGTTGAAACCGGGCGAGATCAGGCTCGAAACACCGGCGGGTGAGGAGATGTCGTTCTTCGTCTCGGGCGGCCTGCTGGAGGTCCAGCCGCGGGTGGTCACCGTGCTCTCGGACACCGCTATCCGGGCCCACGATCTGGATGAGGCGGCGGCGATCGCGGCCAAGGAAAAGGCCGAGCAGGCGTTGAGAGACCGCCAATCCGACATGGACTACGCCAAGGCGCGCGCGGAGCTGGCGCAGGCCGCGGCTCAGCTCAGAATGCTGCAGGGTTTGCGCAAGAAGATGCGCTGATTCCTCGTTGTGTGGGAGTGTCGCAAAAGTTCACGACGGCACCCGTAGGTTGGCGCTGAGCGAAAGCGAAGCCCAACTTGCAGTCGTATCCCAAGGCAATTGCCCGTTGGGCTTCGCTTCGCTCAGCACCAACCTACGCGTGCCAACGGAGTTTACCGAAACCCCCTGAACCGCTCCCCCAAAATGAGTTGACCGAACCCAGGATTTCCGATGCCGTTATCCGTCATCATTCTCGCCGCGGGTCGGGGCACGCGCATGAAAAGCGCGTTGCCCAAGGTGTTGCATCCGCTCGGCGGTCGGCCGCTGCTCGCCCATGTCATCGACACCGCCAGCCAACTCGCCGCGCACAGCATCAACATTGTCCATGGCCATGGCGGTGAGGCCGTCAGGCAGGCGGTCGCCAGCGAGGCGCTGAGCTGGCGCCTGCAACACGAACAACTCGGCACCGGCCACGCGGTCGACCAGGCCCTGCCGACTATCGACGACGGGGACACCGTGCTCGTTCTCTATGGGGACATGGCTCTCGTTCGCGTCGCAACGCTGCGTGCGCTGCTCGCCGATGTCGACCGCCACGCGCTGTCACTGCTGAGCGTCAATCTGGATGATCCGACCGGTTACGGTCGCATCGTCCGGGACGACAACGACGACGTCGCGCGGATCGTCGAAGAACGGGACGCTGACGACGACATCAGGGCGATACGCGAGGTCAACACGGGATTCCTCGCGGCCAGGGCAGGCGCTCTGAAGGGCTGGCTCAGCCGTGTCGGTAACAACAATGCCAAAGGCGAGTATTATCTGACAGACTGTATCGAGATTGCCGTTGCCGATGGCCACAAAGTCAGCGCGATCCTCTGCGCGGACCCCGGTGAGGCGCTGGGTGTGAACGACAAGGCGCAACTCGCCGCGGCCGAGCGCGTGTACCAGCTTCGTCAGGCGGAAAAGCTGATGCGCGGCGGCGTCACGTTGCGAGACCCCGCCCGAATCGATGTCCGCGGAGACCTGTCGGCCGGCCGCGACGTCGAGATCGACGTTAACGTGATCTTCGCGGGTCGCGTCGAGTTGGGCGACAATGTACGTATCGGCGCCAACTGCATCATCAGCGATTGCGCGATCGGCGCGGCCACTGAGGTGCTGCCCAACTGCATCATTGAAGATTCGGAAGTCGGTGCGCGTTGCCGCGTTGGTCCTTTTGCCCGGCTGCGGCCCGGCAACACACTGGCGGACCAGGTGCACATCGGCAACTTCGTGGAGGCCAAAAAGTCTACGCTCGGCAAAGGGAGCAAGGCCAATCATTTGAGTTACATTGGGGACAGCGAGATCGGCGAGCGGGTCAACGTGGGCGCGGGGACCATCACCTGCAACTATGACGGGGCGAGCAAGCATCGCACCGTGATCGGCGACGACGTGTTCGTGGGATCGGACACGCAGCTCGTGGCGCCGGTGACAGTTGGCGCCGGTGCGACGATCGCTGCCGGGTCTACTATCAACAAGGACGTGGCCGCCGGCGATCTCGCCTTGTCGCGTGCGCGTCAGACTATCGTCAAGGCCTGGGATAGGCCGCGTAAAGGGAAGCGTTAGCGACGGTGGCCGGACGAGGAACGAGCCTGACCCCGGCGGCCGAGCGCAGAGGAATGACCAGCGTGAAGAGCGGCGGATTAGACTGTGTCGTTGGTGGGTTTCGCTGCTGACCTCGCTCAGCCGCGGAGGCTCCCTGCGTGAGTGCTTAGTACCTTACCACTGAAATCTTGTACAAAAACACCAAGATTTTTCAGCCGGCGGTCGCGCACAAGCAAGGCGGACTTTTCCACGCCTTGTCCACGGCCGCACGCCTCACACGCCGGCGTTGCGGTGGGCAAGGGGTGGTAAAGTCCGCCGTTGAAGAGGCACATCTTTGGTTCCGGCTATGCCGGGTTAGGACTCGAATATGGAGATTAGTTTATGTGCGGAATAGTCGGCGCGGTAGCGCAACGGGAAGTCTCGCCCATCTTGCTCGAGGGACTGAAACGCATGGAATACCGCGGTTACGACTCCGCGGGCATCGTGACGCTCGACGGAGACCAGCTCGAGCGCGTGCGCAAGCTCGGCAAGGTTGCGGAGCTTGCCGATAGTCTGGACAAAAGAACGCTGCGCGGCACGCTCGGTATCGCCCACACGCGCTGGGCCACGCATGGCGTGCCCGCCGAGAACAACGCGCACCCGCTGATCGCCGCCGATCGCGTGGCGGTGGTGCACAACGGCATCATCGAAAACTTTGAGGAACTCAAACAAGCGCAGCTCGCCAGGGGCGTCGAGTTCAGCTCGGAGACCGATTCTGAAGTCATCGCGCATCAGATCGCGGGCTATCTCGGGCAGGGCTGCGATCTGTTCGAGTCTGTGCGCCGCACGGTCAAAGATCTCAGGGGCGCCTACGCGCTCGGCATCATCGACCGGGAAAACCCGGAGCGGCTGATCGCGGCGCGCAACGGCGGCCCGCTGGTGCTCGGCGTGGGTATCGGCGAAAGTTTTATCGCCTCCGACATACAGGCCTTGCTGCCCGTCACCCAACGATTCATTTATCTCGAAAACGGCGACGTGGCGCGCCTGAGCCTTGATGACATCACGGTCTACAACATGGAAGGTAAAGAGGTCGTGCGCGAGGTCAAGGCCTCGAAGTTGACAGCGGACGCGATCGACCGTGGCAACTACCGGCACTTCATGCTGAAAGAGATTCATGAGCAGCCCTCCGCCGTGGCCGAGACCATCGAGGGCAGGCTTTCTGACAGCCGCGTGTACGAGGAGATTCTGGGCGCCGGCGCGCACGAGCTGATGCGCAAAGCCAGCGCGATTCAGATCGTCGCTTGCGGAACCAGCTACCACGCCGGGCTGATTGCCAAGTACTGGTTCGAGGCGCTTGCTAACATCCCCTGCCACGTCGAGATCGCGAGCGAATTCCGCTACCGCAGGCACGTCGTGCAAGCAAACACGCTGTTCGTCTCCATCTCGCAATCCGGCGAGACCGCCGACACGCTGGCAGCGTTGATGCTGGCCAAAGAGCAGCGCAGCTACGGCGGCTCGCTCGCGATATGCAATGTGCCGGAAAGCTCGCTGGTACGCGAATCCGACCTCGTGCTCATGACGCGCGCGGGCCTCGAGGTCGGCGTTGCGTCGACCAAGGCGTTCACGACTCAGCTCGCCGCGCTCATGATGCTGGTCGCGCTCACGGGCCGCAACAACGGCATGAGCGCCGACACTGAACAAGCACTGGCGCAACAGCTTCAACGCCTGCCCATGCGGCTCGAGCAGGTGCTGCAGCTCGACGACAAGATCGCTGAACTGGCGGAAAAGTTCGCCGAAAAACATCATGCGCTGTTCCTCGGCCGTGGCTCTCAGTATCCGGTCGCGATGGAGGGTGCGCTGAAGCTCAAGGAAATTTCCTACATTCATGCCGAGGCCTACGCCGCCGGCGAGCTCAAGCACGGCCCGCTGGCGCTGGTGGACCATGACATGCCCGTCATCGCCGTCGCGCCCAACAACGCGCTGCTCGAAAAGCTCAAATCGAATCTCGAAGAAGTGCGCTCGCGCGGCGGTGAGCTTTACGTGTTCGCCGACGACGACGCGGGTATCAAGAGTGAGCCCGGCGTGACGGTGATGAACATCTCCGCCCCGCACGACGAGACCGCGCCCATCGTGTTCACGGTGCCGCTGCAACTGCTTGCGTATCACACCGCCGTGCTCAAGGGCACGGATATCGATCAGCCGCGGAATCTGGCGAAGTCGGTGACGGTGGAGTAGTGGTCGGGTTTGAGTTTTGATTGGCCCCGCTCTCGTCAGAGAGCGGGGGAAAGTGCACGAAAAAAACACTGTAAGAAAAATTAGGGGTAAGAAGGGTAAGAGAGAGGGTCCGACAGAGGTCACCCACTAGCCATCTCCGTCAGCTGGCACGAGTAAATAAACAATTGTCCTGCCTCAGCAGGACACCTTTACTAACCACCGAAGGGAAAGTAAGGAGTCAAAGAGGATCGATCAGCCCACGGTCTCCAGCGTTTTGGGAAACTCCGGAAACAACCAGGCCGCATCCGGATCGCGGCGATAAAAGCGTATCGATCCGTCGCGCCGGCATTCCCATACCTCCAGCGCCCCTTGCTCAAAATTGAGCTCGCGCTTTTTCCGTAGCCCGGCCTCGGTGTTGCTGTCCGATTTCACCTCGATGCAGATCTCCGGGCATACCGAGCACTCGGCCTCACCCGCTACCTGTCGGAAGGTTTCCGGGGTTAGCCACGCCACGTCGGCAACTTTGGTGCCCTGCGGCGTGCGGATCGCGCACTCGGTCATCACGTGCCCACGGCCTTCCGCGTGGAGGATCCCGGTGATGGTGGCCTGATAACTGGCGTGATAGTTTTTGGTCGGTGTCATCAGGAC
>JBPCXK010000719.1:0-3530 GCA_051008635.1 Gammaproteobacteria bacterium | reverse complement strand
GTTCGAGCAGGGTCGGGGCGCCGCTCAAGTGCTCGCGCCAGAACTCGACCTGGCGTTGTATGATCCCGCCCTGCAGCCACCGGCGTTGCCAGGCGGCATAGTCGGCATACTGGATCGTCAGGGGCGCCAGCGGGTCAGGTTGACCGCGGCTGAAGGCGCTGTACAGGACACTGACTTCCTTCACCAGGACGCCGATCGACCAGCCATCGCAGATGATGTGGTGCTGGGTGACTAACAAGACGTGCTGATCGTCGGCTAACCGCAGCAGCTGGCCGCGGATCAGCGGGCCGGTGGCCAGGTCAAAGGGCAGCGTGGCTTCGGCCTGGCTGCGTTCGGCAACGGCAGCGCGCTGCCCGGCGTCAGACAGCCCGCGCAGATCGTGCTCGCTCAAAGCAGAGCCGCTCTCGGGCGGGGCAATAACCTGCGCCGGCTCGCCACCGGTCTTGACGAAGGTGGTGCGCAACACCTCGTGGCGGGCCACCAGCCGATCCAGGGTGGCGCGCAGGGCCGTGCGATCCAGCGTCCCCGCCAGGCGCAGTCCGGTCGGCATGTGATAGGCGGCACTGGCGGCGGAATCGAGCTGATCGAGGAACCACAGCCGCTGCTGGGCGAACGACAACGGTAGCGGCTGGCCACGATTGATCGGCAGGATCGGGCGGCGAGCAGCTTTTGCAGTTCCAGCACCGTGGTCCTGCTGCAGAAGTTTCAGCAGCGCGTCGCGTCTTAGCTGGTTTATGGACTCATCGTTGATCATTCATTGTTCGCGCTTGTCTCATGTTAGCCGTCGCGTTACAGCAACGACCGCAAGCACACTGTCTCACCACCTCCATCGTCACCGCTACCCAGCGCCAGCCCAGGATCCCGATAGCACGATGCCGCGGTTTCTTCCCCTGAGTCTTATCAGACGCCAGACCCTTACTCGCTGATTCAACGAACCCGCGTGCCTATTGCAGGCATCTGATAACCTTAACCCGACTTCGCCAACTCAAGCGCTGGATCTGACTGATTTTGGATCGAACGGCGCTCGCAGGTCGTTGAACGGTTTAGGGCTGGTCGACGCGGAGGCCACGAATAGTGTTGTAGTGCGGAACCTTGGTCGTTGACCGGGCGGGGATTTCCGCCAAACCGGGCGCATGCTCGTGCGCGCCAAGACACGCCGCCTTCGGCCTTGATCGCTACCGCGCGCAGCTGTTTGAAGTGCCGATAAAGCAGCGCATCACCGCGCCAAATCCATGAGTGCAAATCGAAAAGCCGAGAATCGAGTCAGAACAATGGGTTACAAGGCAGGGCGCTCGTAACTCACTGATCTATAAGGGCCTCGCTACCCAGCTTAATGACTTAATGTCGTTTTAATGTTGTATTTATAAATAATTGATTTTACTATTTGGTTTTCTATGAATAACTCATTCGTCAGCGGCACGTCCGTCTTGACTATACGCGCTGACAAGGCGCACCATCGCAGTTGCGCGAAGACATCTTGTCAGGACCACTGTATCAATGATTAACGAGGGAGATTTGTCAGGGTAGACATACATATACGCGGTTGGTCTTTCTCACTGAGGAGGTGAGAAGATGATAAGAATTTCTGTTGAAAGACTTACGGCAATTGTCGCCCGGCTGCTCGCGCCGGTGCTCGTCCCTGGCCTGGCTGCTCGTGTCACGGGCTCGTGCAAGCGTAACTTCACATTTCTCGCCACCTATCCATCCCGTGTGGCCGTGTTGCCTCTGCGGTCAAACAGGGTTGCCATTAGCCCTCCTCGCGCCTTGCCGCACGGGCGCCTTGGACGCCGGCAAATGCCAATTTATTCTTGCGCAAACCTTAAGACGAGCGCGAGAACCATCGGTCCCCCGTCAAACGAATTTCACTGTACCACTCTTACAGCACGGAGTTTCTCGTGCTGGCTGTTGGAGGAGGTATGGATTACGCCCAACGAAGGATACCTGCAACACAATAAGGTGGATGCAAACCCGCGGTAATCTGCCTTTCACCAAGAGGAGGGGTTCGATGAAAAAACTTGTCTTCAAAACCCTGTCGGGGGTTGCGCTGCTGTCGGCAGTGCTTGGTGTTTGTCTCTCGTCTGCTGTTTCGGCTCACACGGATTTACGGATCGTCAATTTTGGCGGCGCGATGGCGCGCAGCCAGATGTTGGCGTACATCCGGCCATGGGAGCAGCTCAACCAGAAGTCCGTCGAGATGGATGAATACAACGGCGGCATCGAGGACCTCAGAGCCCAGGTAGAAGCGGCGAATGTGAAATGGGATGTCGTTGACATGGAGTACTCGGATCTCATTCGCGCCTGTGAAGACGGGCTGCTGGAGGAGATCGACCACTCCACGCTGCTCGACGGTGATGATGGCACGTCCGCCAAGCAGGACTTCATCGATGGCGCGTTGCCGAAGTGTGGGGTCGGCAGCGTGATCTGGGCGACCGTGTACGCTTACAGTAAAGAAGCGTTTCCGAACGATGCGCCAAGCACCATCGCGGACTTCTTCGATACCCGAAAGTTTCCCGGCAAACGCGGTCTGCGGCGCGACCCACGGGGTACGCTGGAATGGGCGTTGATGGCCGCCGGAGTCGCGCCAGATGAGGTATACGACAGGCTCGCGACGCCGGAAGGTCTCAACCTGGCGTTCAAGACACTCGATTCCATAAAAGGCGGCATTGTCTGGTGGGAGCGTGGGCCCCAACCTGCGGCGATGCTCGAAAGTGGCGAGGTCACCATGACCGCCGCCTGGAATGGGCGGCTGTTCCGGCCCATTTTCGAGGAAAAGCGTCCTATCGAAATCGTCTGGGACGGTCAGCTCTGGGAGATCGAAATGTTTGGCATCACCAAGGGCAGCAGACGTCTGAGCGATGCGCTGGATTTCGTGCGGTTCGCCACCGGCACGCGGCCGCTCGTAAAGCAGACCAACTACATCTCATACGGACCGGTGCGCAAATCCTCGCAGTCTCAGGTCGCGAGCGATATTGCGCCACTGCTACCTACCGCCGAGTCCAACATGAAGAATGCGTTGCGTTTCAATTCACCGTGGTGGGCGGATCGTATCGACGGGCTAAGGGAAAGGTTCGAGCGCTGGCTAACGCCGGTCAGTGGCGCCACGGCAGAAAAAGCTCGCTTCTCGACGGCACGCAGGACCTGAGCCAGATGGTCGCCGACGGTCTGGCCCCCGAAGCCATCGTCTCGACCATCGTCGCGGTGGGTGATCGGATGATTCCGTTCGGCACACCGTTGCTGGTCGTGTTCGTGACGCCTCTCGTGGACATCTACGAGACTGGCAACGCCGTGATCGTCACCACGGATTTACCCGAAGTGAAAAAGGACGACATTAATGTGTCCATGACCGGCGGCACGTTGACCATCAATGCGGAGATCAAACGCGAAACGCGAAAGGGCGGCCACTGGGTCAAGCATGAACGCCGCGTCGGCACTTATGTGCGGAGCCTGCAATTGAGCGGCGAGGTCGATCCGGAGAAGATCGAAGCAAATTTCAATGATGGCATCCTGGAGCTGACCATATCCAAGCCCAA
>JBPCXK010000718.1:0-3867 GCA_051008635.1 Gammaproteobacteria bacterium | reverse complement strand
GACGGTGGCGAGACTTCTCTGGAACAGTATCTGCACAATCGCCATATTGCGGAGATGACGCGGCGCGCATCTCGCTAACATGTCACGCCATTGAGTAAAGCCTTTACACTGCCGCTTTCCAATTTGTTATAGTGTTACATTGCTCAGTATGGCAACCGATGCGACTTACCCCCTACAGATTCCAACTCCATGCGCAGGTCTTCGCGTTGGTCCTGCTAGCTGCGTATGTATGCCTGCTTGCTCATCAGGGCGAGCACATCATTGAAGAGCATGCCGATGCGTGCGAGATCTGCATGCAATCAGACTCGCCAGCACCGGTCGACCATGCGTCGATCGAAAAGCTTGTCGGTGTGCATGAGCGGATCACTTTCCATGATGAGTCCGCAATCGAGCGCGTATCACATCGCGACTGGTTTGCACGCGCGCCACCAGCCCCCTCCTTCAGCTAGAAGCCTATTTCTCTTGCGACGATACGCCTGCACTTGTGGGCCGTATCTCATTTTCTGCTGGAGGAGAGTTCATGACAGAATGTAGATTACTGCCGTGTGCAACCGTGGGCCTGGCGCTTCTCGTTGTTTCACCCGTGTTGGCCACTGAAGACGAACATGAGGAGCACGGCGCACATGAACACGGTGCAGCCGTTCTCAACGTTGTGCTGGAAGGCAACCGACTTCACCTGGAACTGGAGACGCCGGCAATCAATATTGTCGGTTTCGAACATCGACCCACCGACGGGGCACAGGAGCAGATCGTTGAGGATGCTGCCGCAACGCTGGCCGATGGTGGGAAGATGTTTGCCTTCCCCCTATCTGCCGATTGCTTTACATTCAAGGTCGAAGTTGAATCCGCACTGTTGACTGGACATGACGAGAAGCATAAGGAAGACGCCGACGAAGAGGATCACTCCGAGTTTCATGTCGTCTACGAGTTCACGTGCAGCGGTAATGAAGTCCAGTACATCGACGTCGGCTTGTTCTCGCTGTTCCCTGGAACCGAGGAAATAGAGGCGCGGGTCGTAACCCCTTCCGGACAGACGTCCCGGAAAGTCACGCCCGACTCGATCCGGATCAATCTGTGAAGGCACCCCGCAACGTAATAGTCATGGGCGATACGCCCGTCATCCGTACGGAAGGCCTGACGTTCGGGTGGCGCAAGAATGCGCCACCCGTGCTGGTTATCAGCACGCTCGCGGTCAGCAGGAACGAGCGCGTGTTCATAAAGGGCCCGAGCGGCAGCGGCAAAAGCACGTTGCTCAGCCTCATCGGCGGGGTCGTTGTACCGCGAGAAGGTGAAATTACAGTCCTTGGCAGGAACATCGGTGAGCTGGCTGGAGCCCGCCGTGACTCGTTTCGCGCCGACCATATCGGTTTCATCTTTCAGATGTTCAATCTGATTCCCTACCTGTCGATCGTCGACAACGTGCTGCTGCCGTGTCGGTTTTCGCCCGCGCGTCGTGACAGGTTGCTGCAACGCGGTGTCACGCTGCAACAAGAGGCTGTGCGCCTTCTCACCCGGTTGGAACTCGGTGAAGATCTGTTCGAGCGACCGGTGACCGAACTCAGTATCGGCCAGCAACAGCGCGCCGCTGCTGCGCGCGCACTCATCGGCCAGCCTGATATCCTTATCGCGGATGAGCCCACTTCCGCGCTCGACGCTGGCACGCGCGAGTCGTTTCTGAACCTGTTGTTCGAGGAATGCGCGGCGCAACACATCACGGTGGTTTTCGTAAGCCACGACAGTTCACTGGAGCCGCTGTTCGATCGCACCATCGAGCTGGACACTATCAACGAAACACCGGCCGTCGCGCCCGCAAGCATGGTATGAGCTCTTCGGCGCCTATCGTGACGTTGATGCTGCGCAGCGTCGCCAATCGCAAGGTGACCGCTGCGCTTACCGTGCTGGCCATAGCGTTCAGCGTCGCACTGCTGCTGGGTGTGGAAAAAATCCGCACGGAGGCCAGGGCGAGTTTTGCCAACACCATTTCCGGGACGGACTTAATTGTCGGCGCGCGCAGCGGCAGTGTGCAGCTTCTCCTGTACTCGGTGTTCCGCATCGGCAATGCCACCAACAACATCTCGTGGAAGAGCTACGAGGAAATTGCGTCGCATCCGAAGATTGCCTGGACCATACCGATATCACTCGGCGATTCCCATCGCGGTTATCGAGTCATGGGCACGACGCAGGATTACTTCGAGCACTATGCCTATGCGCGAACCCGCAAGCTGGAATTCGCCCAGGGCCGCATGTTCGAGGACGTGTACGATGCGGTACTGGGGGCGGATGTCGCGCGGGAACTGGGTTACGCGCTGGCGCAGGAGATTGTCGTTGCCCACGGCGCCGGCGCGGTCAACATCCTCAAGCACAAGGACAAACCCTTTCGTGTCGCGGGTATCCTGAAGAGAACCGGCACGCCTGTGGACCGCACTGTGCATGTCAGCCTCGAAGGCATCGAGGCCATGCACATCGATTGGAAGGCCGGCGTACCCGTACCTGGCGAGCAGGTGTCCGCCGTGGACGCTGCGGCGATGGACCTGTCGCCGAAAGCGATCACCGCGTTTCTGGTGGGGCTCGAATCGAAGGTCGGCGTGTTTGCCGTGCAGCGTAAAGTCAACGACTATCGAAAGGAACCGCTGCTGGCCATATTGCCCGGCGTAGCGTTGCAAGAACTGTGGGATGTAATGAGCGTGGCGGAGCGGTCATTACTGGTGATTTCCGCGTTTGTCGTCGTGACGGGCCTGGTCGGAATGCTTGCGATGATACTCGCGAGCCTCAACGAGCGGCGCCGGGAAATGGCGATCCTGCGCTCTGTGGGCGCTCGGCCGGCGCATATTTTCGCGCTGTTGATGGGTGAGGCGGTGGGGTTCGCACTGGCCGGCTGTATTTTGGGTGTCGCCTTGCTCTATGTCGTGCTCCTGATTGCACAGCCCATCGTTGAAACCAAATTCGGATTGTTCTTATCTGTCTCTATGTTGAAGCCATACGATTTCGCGGTTCTTGGAGTCGTGACGCTTGCTGGCTTCGTTCTCGGGCTGGTGCCCGGCTACCGCGCCTACCGCCGCTCGCTGGCGGACGGCATGATGATCAGGGTCTGAGGAGCTTCAAATGAAAATCTATACACCAGAGTTGATGCTGATACTGCTTGCAAGTCTCCTCATGACGTCGCCGTGCCATGCGCTGGATGCTGACTCGGCCAGTTCGAAAGCCGACCCGGACACACTGGTGCTCGAATGGCCCGACCTGATTCCGGAAGATTTTTCTCCGGAGGCGCTTATCGATCAGATCGCGAAGAAGTATGACATTTCGAATCTGAATGACAGCGACGAGACAGCCATGAAAATCTTGGAAGAGATGCAGACAGCCATGGCCTCGGCGCCGGTAAAGGACGAGCTGGACGGCAAGCGTATCAAGCTGCCCGGCTTTACCATTCCGCTGGAAAGCAATGGCGAGACGGCAACCGAGTTCCTGCTGGTGCCGTACTTCGGTGCCTGTATTCACGTCCCGCCGCCGCCCTCAAACCAGATCGTCTACGGTATCTCCGAAAAGGGGGTAACAATGAAGACCTTGTTCGAGCCGGTATGGGTCACCGGCAAGCTCAGCGTGAAAGGGAAGCTCAGTGAGTTCGCGAATGCGGGCTACACGCTCAGTGTTGATGAGGTCGAGCCGTATCAGTAATGTAGCGCAGCCGTCGCCGCCCAGGAGACGGTGAAAGAAGTGGTTGGCTAGCCCGCATTTCTCACCATGGGGCGAGATGATCGCGCAGAGATTTGATTTCACAAGGCATTTTCTGAAGGAGCGGAATACAGGTCGTATTTCCGACTGAAGAAAATGCGTTGTGGAATCAAAGATCAAGCGAGGGCTCGTCATCGT
>JBPCXK010000717.1:0-5622 GCA_051008635.1 Gammaproteobacteria bacterium | reverse complement strand
ACACATCGTAGATCGGCACCAGCGTGTACCCGAACGCGAACATTGCCACGACCACCAGCCCCAGACGGGAGACGGTGCGCGCGTTCGCCTTCTTTCTGAGACTGGCGCTCATCCCGAGTTACTCGCTACGAGTATGTATATGCCGAAATAGAAAAACGCCGCCAGCAGCGCCAGCGCAAACACCGTTCTGCGCACGCCCATACGACTTTGTTCGCTGCTTTGCTCCATGTGTCTGTTTCGACGCGGCCACAAGCCGCGACCCGATATTTGCGGCTGCCAGGCCCGGGCGCTACTTGACCTCCGGCGCAGTCGTGAAGCTGTGGTACGGTGGTGGCGAGCTCAGCGTCCATTCGAGACCCTGGGCGCCTTCCCAAACCTGATCGGTCGCCTTCTGGCCGCCGCGGATAGTCTGCACGATGAGGTATACGAACAACAGTTGCGCAAAACCGAAACCGAACGCGCCATAGGTGGAAAGCTGATTGTAGTCCGTGAACTGCAGCGCGTAGTCTGGAATGCGCCGCGGCATTCCCGCCAGGCCTGTGAAATGCATCGGGAAGAACGTGACGTTCACGAAGATCGTCGTCAGCCAAAAGTGCCACTTGCCGAGCTTCTCGTTGTACATGTGACCGGTCCACTTCGGCAGCCAGTAGTATACCGCGGCCATGATGGCAAAGATCGATCCCGGCACCAGCACGTAGTGAAAGTGAGCCACTACGAAGTAAGTATCGTGATACTGAAAATCCGCCGGCACGATCGCCAGCATCAAGCCCGAGAAGCCGCCGATGGTAAACAAAATAATAAAAGCGATTGCAAACAGCATCGGTGTCTCGAAGGTCAGCGAACCTTTCCACATGGTCGCCACCCAGTTGAACACTTTCACGCCGGTCGGCACCGCGATCAGCATCGTGCTGTACATGAAAAACAGCAAACCTGCTAGCGGCATGCCGACCGTGAACATGTGATGCGCCCACACGATGAATGACAAAAAGGCGATCGAGGCCGTCGCATAGACCATGGAGGCGTAACCGAACAACGGTTTACGCGCAAAGGTCGGAATGATGGCGGAGACGACGCCAAACGACGGCAGAATCAAAATGTACACTTCCGGGTGCCCGAAGAACCAGAAGATGTGCTGGAACATGACCGGGTCGCCACCACCGGCCGCATTGAAGAAGCTGGTACCGAAATACTTGTCGGTCAGAAGCATGGTCACCGCCCCGGCGAGCACCGGCATGACCGCGATCAGCAAATAGGCGGTTATCAGCCAAGTCCATACGAACAGCGGCATTTTCATCAGGTTCATGCTTGGCGCGCGCATGTTGAGGATCGTGGCGATGATATTGATCGCGCCGACGATCGACGACAATCCCAGGAAATGAATCGAGAAAATAACAAACGGCAGCGCGGCGCCGGTTTGTATCGTCAGCGGCGGATACAGCGTCCAGCCGCCGGCCGGTCCGCCACCGCTCATGAACAGCGTTGACAGCAACATCGCAAACGCGAACGGCAGTATCCAGAAACTCCAGTTGTTGAGCCGCGGCAAGGCCATGTCGACCGCGCCGACCATCATGGGGATCTGCCAGTTCGCCAGACCCACGAAGCCTGGCATGATCACGCCGAATATCATGACCAGCGCGTGCATGGTCGTCATGGAGTTGAAGAACTGCGGATCGACGAACTGCAAACCGGGCTGAAACAGCTCCGTGCGGATAATCAACGCCATCACGCCGCCGATAAAGAACATGATCAGCGCAAACCACAGGTACAGTGTGCCGATGTCCTTGTGGTTGGTGGTGAACAACCAGCGCCTGATAAATGGCGGATGCGCTTCGTGATGATGATCGTGGTCGTCTGTGCTGACGGCGCTCATGACTGTCTCCTGAACATTGAATCTAGTTGGATGCTACGGCAGCGGCTTGACCGCCGTCATTCGCCGCGTTGGCCTTTTGCAACTGCACCCACTGCTCGTACTCGCTTTGCTCAACGACCCGCACGACGATGGGCATGAAACCGTGGTGACGCCCGCACAATTCGGCGCATTGACCGCGGTAAACGCCAGGCTTGTCGATCTTCGTCCACATCTCGTTTATAAAGCCGGGGATCGCGTCTTTCTTCACTGCCAGATCCGGCACCCACCAGGCGTGCAGCACATCGTTCGCCGTCAGCAGTATGCGAATCTTCTTCCCAACCGGCAGCACAACTTCGTTGTCGACTTCCAGCAGATAAGTATCTGTCTTGGCTTCGGTGTTGTGGACCTGCGCGGCGGGCGTGCTCAGCGCACTGTAAAAACTAATGCCTTCGTCGAGATACTCGTACTGCCAGAGCCACTGGTAACCCGTAATCTTGAGGGTCATATCGGGCGAGCTGGTGTCTTCCATCGCAATCAGGGTCTTGGTCGCAGGAATTGCCATGCCCACAAGGATCAGAAACGGCACCACCGTCCAGGCGATTTCCACGGTGGTGCTCTCGTGAAACGGCTCGGCTTCATGCCCGCTGGACTTGCGGTGCGCGATCATCGAATAGAACATGGCCCCAAACACCACCACACCGATGGCGACACAGACCCAAAAAATCAGCATGTGCAGGTCATAGACCTCGGCGCTGATCTCGGTGGCGCCGACCGGCATGTTGTAAGGCTGGACCGCTAACGCCGGACTCGCCAGCACCGCCAGGGCAAGCCCCGTCATGCGGGGTTTAAGAAACGACATATTGTTCTCCCAAAATCACATCCACGCCTGTTGCGCGTATTAACTCAAGAATTCTGTTGTTGTGGCCATTGAATGGCTCGGCGCAATGCACTTGCCAGATCATGGCGTTCGTCGTTAGTCAAACATGCGCCCACTTCGACCTCACGCCCCTGGGAACGGATCAACAGCCGGCTCGGGTACCCCGCAACGATCGATTTGATCAGTATCACCTGCGACCAGTAGCGATCAAAGATGCAGCGTTGCTCCGGCTTGTCACGGCCCACAGCCACTTCGACCTTGTCGTCGCTGATCGAGACGACCTCGCATCGGCACGCACGCTGAGCGCAGAGGTAGAGCGCGATCCCCAAAAGACACATCTCGAACCCGGCGAACGGAAGCACCATCCACAGACCCCGCCAGGCGAACGCTACGGCGATTGTAAAAGACACCACGAAAAGGGAAAGAAAAAAAAGCTTATTCCCGCGCCAAGAAAGCGAACTGTTCGGGCGGATCACAAATCGTGTTGCCCGCTGTGGAAAATCCGCGGATTCCATAGCATGGCTTGGCAGTCGTATCGCACCCCCTGTGTCAGGCCCGTGATCCTACCTTATGGGCCTGCGGGCGGCAATACCGCTAAGCGCAGGTTTTGCATAGAAAATGTGAGGCGCTGCCGCAACAAAGGTCACATACGCCCGCGCCTCGCCGTCAGGATTTCCGTTTCCCGGCGCGCCCGATTTGATCGATCGCAATTCGCGCCTCGGTGGAGTCACCGTGCGCCACCCGCTCCGCCGCCCAGGCATGGCCGTAAACAACCTCGAAACTCGCGGGCAACAGACCGTCTGCACCGCGCCATGTCTCGTACGCGTCGACCATGCGCTGCCAGCAGCGCTTGCCCATAAGTCCGCGGCCGCGTGCGTACAGCGCATTCGACATGCCGAGCGACCTCAAATCTCCGGCCAGCTGGCGAATGTCTGAGTACGTCATGGTGATCATCTCCATATCCATCACCGGATCGGCGAAGCCGGCCCGCAACAGCGCATCGCCGATATCATGCATATCGATAAAGGCATGCACATGCGGCCGGTCATCGACCCTGGCCCAGCTTGCGCGCAGCTCCCGCAGTGTATCCGGACCGAGCGTGCTGAACAGCAACAGACCGTCCGGCTGCAGCACGCGGCGCAGCTCCCGCAGCGTTTGGTCGAGATCGGTACACCACTCCAGCATCATGTTGGAATAGATGAGATCGGCGCAGCCGTCGCGCAGCGGCACACACTCCGCATCGCCCGCCAGCGCCCACGGCCGCCGGAAGCGCCCGAACTTGTTTTGCGCCTGCCGCAGCATGGGGGCGGAAAAATCCAGCATGAGCAACTGGCTGCCACGATAACGTTTACGCAGTGATCGCGATGCCAGCCCCGTGCCAGCGCCGAGATCCACAATCGTCGAAGGCGCGAGTTTGATGTAGTCGAGCCGCGCGAGCATACGCGCATTGATCTCGCGTTGCAGCGCCGCGGCATCGTCATAAGTCACCGCTGCGCGCTCGAGCTTCCGTCGCACAAGCGCCTTGTCCAAAGTGAACTCTCGCTGGCCGGCCATCACGGGCCAAGCTTACGTCAGCTTGCACGCTCGCGGTATGATCCGCGCGATGGATACGGCAATCACCATTGTGCTCGTCATCGCCGCCTACCTGCTCGGCTCCGTGTCGTCAGCGATCGTCGTATGCAGATTCATGGGGCTGGCAGACCCACGCACGCTCGGCTCCGGCAACCCCGGCGCGACTAACGTGCTGCGCACCGGCAGCAAGAAGGCCGCGGCCGTGACGCTGATTGGCGATCTGCTAAAGGGATTGCTGCCGGTGCTCGCTGCGCGTTATCTGCAACTGGGCGACCCCGCGGTTGGCGCGGTGGGTTTGGCGACATTTTGCGGACATGTCTACCCGCTCTACTATGGCTTCAAGGGCGGCAAGGGTGTGGCCACCGCCTTCGGCGTGCTCATTGCGCTCGACTGGGGCGTCGCGCTGTTGGGAGCGGCTACGTGGCTGGCCGTCGCGGCGATTACCCGCATATCTTCGTTGGCCGCGCTCGCCTCTTCGTTGCTAGCGCCTGTTTATGTCTATTGGCTGACGCACTCGCCTGCGCTGGCGATTTTCACGGGCGTCATCGCGATCGTGATCTGTTGGCGGCATCGCGGAAATATCCGTAATCTGTTGCGTGGCACGGAGTCTCGAATTGGAAAGGGGGCGTGACGAAATCGACGGGCGCCACGGGCTACGAAGCCTGGTTCTCTGAAGCGACCCGGGATACCTGGATGGATTGATGTGTACACGCTGCGACTGGCAGACTGAGGCACCCTTGGCATACCATTCATCCAGCACATAATGCAGATTAAAGATTCGCGGGAAACGGGGGCAAAACACGACGGAGGGGGCGGGCTTTACCTCTGAAGCTACGGATTCAGGTTTAGCTTAGCTCCTAGTTCTTGAGCGGGAAAAAAGGCGAAAGCGCGGCCAACTTTTGTTTTGTCAAGCAATCCAAATTCGGCCAACTTTAATAGGTCGGTTCTAGCGGTATCGTAGGTGATATTGTGCGCACCTCTATGGCTAGCCACCGTAAACATCGCATCGGAATGTTTTAAAGCTCTATTTAGTACGGATATCTGTCTATGATTTAATGTCTGTTGCAGGCTTGTCGATTTTCGAATCAGATTTTCGAATTCCTTGCGCTCCTCTGATTTCTTTCGCAAATAGTCTAAGAGTTCTTCAATTGCTCTAACTATTACCTTCAATTGATGCAAAATGAAGTACGTGACATCGTTGTCATCAGTCTCGGTATATAGATATGAGCGAGTGTACTGCGCAGGAGCATTCTTTAGAATTCGGGATATTGAGACAAATTCCATTGTCCAGTATCCTTGACGAAGCATCGACCAATAGAATAGC
>JBPCXK010000716.1:0-12094 GCA_051008635.1 Gammaproteobacteria bacterium | reverse complement strand
CGGTTGTCTTTTCCTGGAACAGGGCAGCCGCTTTATCCGCGTTCTCGCGCGCGATTTGACGTTGCTGATCCAGTATATCGGGGGAGAAGGGGAACTCTGCATAAGATACGGAGTAAGCCGCTACTTGCGCTGGCGGCATGATATACAGACCAGTGAGATGTGCGTCGTGTTGCATAGCAAGATCGAGCGCCACGCGAAGCCGCGACTCACACTGTTTGCTGTTGTCCATATGAACAAGTATGTCTTTCACTGCTGTAATCTCCGGAAAGTTGCAACGCCGTCAAATAAGCATAGGCCAACATCCCACCAAAGCCACATCTGAAGCATAGGAGGACCGGCAGTAAGCGCTTTGATGCAGATCAACTAAAGGGTTGGTGCGGCGCGGGATAATTGGCCGGTCAAGTAAAGCTATGGCTCCAAGGTGAAGGGTGATTGAGCGCCGGTTCTCGGCCGATTTCAATCAAGGAACAAACTCGACGCTGAGAGAAGCGCGAGGCTGGAAACCGCTCCGGCCACCGGCACCCACATCGGGTACGTCTTAATACCTCGGGGATGCGGATCGCGCAGTTTGAGTCGAATCAAAGCCAGATTCACAACACCGAATACAGTAAGGAGAAGAAAGCTCGTGCTGGCAGCCAGCTTTACCAACGGAAAGAACAGGGCGAGCGTAAGTGTGATGGTGGCTGCCAATAGGGTCGCTATTATCGGTGTACGCGTGCGCGAGTGTACTCGAGACAGAAACGAGGGCAGCCAGCCATTGCTGCTCATGCCATATAAGATACGCGCCACCATGATGATCTGAATCAGCACACCATTGACGATGGCGAATAGACTAATGCCACTGATGGCGATTGGAGCGGCCCCGGTTGCGCGTGTGTAGACGAGAGCCAATGGGGCCTCGCTTTTGCCGAGGATTGCGGGCGAAAGTGTCAGCACGGCGACCAGTACAACCAGGATATAGAGCGTCGCTGAAACAGTGAGGGCCAGAAATATTGCCAGCGGAAGCGTGCGCTGCGGCTTTTCGACTTCTTCGGCAACGTTCACCATGTCTTCGAAGCCGAGGAATGCGTAAAAGGCCAGGAAGGCGCCGAGGAAAACACCATGCCACACCACCATTTGTGCAGGCGGGACCAGCTCCGGCCATCTCGCAGGTAAATCCCCCAGGCTATCACCCGCCACAGCGATAATAAGCAGCAGTCCACCTATTTCCACCAGTGTAAACAGTCCGGCTACGCGAACCGACTCGGTAATTCCCCAGACCGCTACCGCGGCGAGCACGGCCACAAGGGCCGTGATGAGCAGCCAGTCGGGCAAAGCCGCGAACACCTGGAAGTATCCGACAAAGCCGCGGCTCAGCGTTGCGGCGGACACCATTCCTGCCAAGCCGATAAGCAGGCCCATTGCGACCGACAACGCGCGCCAATCGAATGCCTCGTCGACGTAGACCGCTTCACCCGCGCTGACGGGATGCCGCGCCGACAACTCGGCGTAGGTAAAGGCGCTGACCGCAGCGACGAGAGAGGCGATCAAAAAGGCTATCGGGCCATACATGCCGGCGGCATGAACGACCTTGCCGACGAGCACGTAGATGCCGGCGCCGAGGATGTTGCCGAGCCCGTACAGCGTAAGCAGCCACAGACCCAGACTGCGTTTTAATGGCGTTGCGGACCGTGCCCCGCGGACGTTCAGGTCCGGTGCGCAAGGTGATGGGCCCATATCGCGATTAAATGTCATTTACCTGATCGGCGATCCAGGCAGACGTCACAGAATTTGTCCCCGCTTCATGGCAACGGGACATGGTTCAAATAGCTCGAAAACGTTTGGGTAACAGTGTCAGTGCAGGCCATTGCCTGACTTGACTATCGGCGCCCGATGTCTTTTGCCTTGTCTATGAGCCGAAATGCACGACCAAGCAAGTCGTCCCATACCGCGGTATACCCATCCCATAGCGACTGATCTGCCCATACTTCAGCGTCTTCCAGCCGCAACTCGCTAAGTCGCTCCTCCATGCGCTCGCGATGCATGCGAATCTCATCGATCCGGCTTTGGAACAAGGGGCTTACCGGCCCTTTCGCCCTCGCTGCAACGCCCTCGAGCTCGGCGATCGATTCGTTGACCCGCTCGATATCGTTTTCGAGCTTGCCGATCTTTGCCTTTATATCCGCAGGTTTCATCGCCTTATTTCTCATTGCGCTCGTAAATTATTGTTCTTGACCATTCAGATCAGCGCCTTGATCTCGATCAATCCGGAAACGACAATATGGGATAACAATGAATCATGAGCGCAGAAGAGCTCACACAATTGCTGCGGCAACTTCGCGCGGAGCTGGATAGGCTTGCAGTGGAAGACAACGAAGTAAAAAAGCGGCTTGGGCGCCTGATCGGCGATCTTCAGCATGAGCTCGAGAAGGAAGGCGCTATGCACAGGACTGATCTTGCCGGCGAGTTTCGCGGTGTTGTCGAGCAATTTGAGGTCTCACACCCGCGCATTACCGGGATCTCGAACCGGATCATGATGATGTTGAGCAACATGGGCATATGAATGGCAGTTCTGTGCTCCAACAGACCCGGAGCCCACTGAATCATCTGCGGCTTCGTGATGTACGTTAAGGAGGCGCCAACATGTTAGGAGGTTTTGTTCTAATCGTTGCGGGGATCCTGATCGCGCTATATCCGCCCCTCTTGTCGATCATCGTTGCGGTGCTGTTTGTTCTTCTTGGCGCTATCGTGATGTCGATTGCTTACTACGACAAAAAACTGAGGCGTAGCTATGACAATCCTGTGGTAGGGCTGTTTCTTAGATTCTAGTGTCAATGAGATTGCTGTCGCGCAGGAGCATGCATCTTGGTTTCCGAACACATCCCGACACTCAGCACCCGAGGCGTTACCAAGGTCTACGATGCAGGGGAAGTGGAGGTGAGGGCGCTACGGGGCGTCGATCTGGATCTATGTGAGCATGAACTGGTTGTGCTACTGGGCCCTTCGGGGAGTGGTAAATCAACGTTACTCAATATCCTGGGGGGTCTGGATGTGCCGTCTTCGGGAAAGGTATTGTTTCGGGACGCCGATATCACTGCGATTGACGAAGCTGAGCTGACACGTTTCCGGCGTGACTATGTGGGTTTTGTTTTTCAATTCTACAATTTGATTCCCAGCCTGACGGCGCGCGAAAACGTCGCGCTCGTCACCGAGATCGCGAAGTCGCCGATGGAACCGGCAGCCGCGTTGGAGGTCGTCGGCCTTGGCGAGCGCATTGATCACTTCCCGGCCCAGCTTTCCGGGGGCGAGCAGCAGCGCGTCGCGATCGCGCGCGCGATCGCCAAGCGCCCCGACATTCTGTTGTGCGACGAGCCGACCGGAGCACTCGACAGCGAGACGGGAATTCTTGTGCTCGAGGCAATCGAGACTGTCAACCGGGAACTCGGTACGACGGCAGCGGTGATCACTCACAACACCGTGATTGGATCGATGGCGGACCGGGTCATTCGCCTGGCGGACGGCGCAATCGTGGACATAGAACGTAACGCCAACCGCTGCCGGCCTGGCGAGCTTGCCTGGTAGCGGCCGGCCATGACGCCACTCAATCGTAAACTTGTGCGAGATCTCTGGCGCTTGCGTGGTCAGATTATCGCGATCGCTATGGTGGTGGGCTCGGGGGTGGGTGTTTTGGTCATGTCGTTATCCAACCACGAAGCGCTCACGAACACCGCGCAGGCTTATTATGAGCGCTATCGCTTTGCGGACGTGTTCACCAGGGTCAAGCGGGCGCCGGAAAAGCTGGCTGCGCGTATCGCTGATATCCCGGGCGTGCAGACCGTGGAGACCCGTATAACGCGGTTCGCAACGCTCGAGGTTCGAGGCTTCGCGGAGCCGGTCATCGGCCAGCTTGTTTCAATTCCGGAACGTGGCGAGCCAGCCCTCAACCGGCTTGCGCTGCGTGCTGGCCGATCGGTGGCGCCCGGGCGGCCGGACGAGGTTGTTCTCAGTGAACCTTTTGCCCAGGCCCACGAGCTCAAACCGGGCGATAGTCTTCAGGCCTTGATGAACGGCAAAAAACGAACGCTGCAGATTGTCGGCATTGCGTTGTCGCCGGAGTTCGTCCATGCCATAGCGCCCGGGGCGCTGATGCCCGACGACGAACGCTACGGGATACTGTGGATGGGGCGGGAGGCGTTGGCGGCCGCCTACGACCTGGATGGCGCGTTCAACGACGTGTCCTTGACGCTGCTCCGCGGCACCGCTGCGGAGCCTGTGATCGAGCGGCTCGACCAGCTTCTCGATAGGCACGGCAGCGTCGGCGCCGTGGCACGTGCCCAGCAGCTCTCGAACTGGTTCCTGATGAATGATATCGAGCAGCTCGAGAGCATGTCGCGCATCCTGCCCACGATTTTTCTTATCGTTGCGGCATTCCTGACCAATATCGTGCTGGCGCGGCTGATCGCAACCGAGCGCAGCGAAATCGGCCTGATGAAAGCGTTCGGATACAGCAATGTGCAGGTCGGCTGGCACTACACCAAACTGGTGATTGCGATGACCATTGTTGGCATTGCCCTCGGCTGGGTGGTGGGCGCATGGCTCGGCCGCGTCAGCACTCAGGTCTACGCAGAGTTTTATCGATTCCCGTTACTGATTTTCCGCCCGAGCCCATCGGCGTTTGTGCTGGGTGCACTCGTGAGTCTTGCCGCCGCCCTCGCTGGCACCATCAGTGCCGTGCACCGCGCTGCAACGCTGCCGCCCGCGGAGGCGATGCGCCCACCGGCCCCACTCATGTACCGCCACGCGAGATTCGGATCGACCCGACTGGGAAAATGGTTGGACCAGCCGACCCGGATCATCTTTCGCCAGATCGGCCGCAGGCCGGTACGCTCGGCGTTGACAAGCATTGGCATTGCGTTTTCGATTGCCATCCTTGTGATGGCCATGCAGTGGCTGGATTCGATTGACCATATCGTGCGTGTGTACTTTTTTGAGGCGCAGCGTCAGGACATGACGGTCGGTTTGGTCGAACCACAATCGAGCAAGGCCATGCATGAGTTCAGGCGCCTGCCGGGAGTACTGGCGGCGGAGCCCATGCGAATTGTCAGCGCTGATCTGCGGGCGGGATCACAGACGCACCGCGGCGCGATAGACGGCGTGCAGCCGGACGCCCGTCTTCAGCTCGTGCGCGATGTAAGTGGGGAGATCTTGCGTGTGCCACCGGAAGGGCTGGTCCTCGGCACAAAGCTGGCCCAGAAGCTGAGAGTCGGCGTTGGTGACGCCGTGTGGGTCGACGTACTGGAAGGTCGGCGACCACTGCGACAGGTTCCAGTCGTCGGCCTGGTCGAGACCTATCTCGGGATGCCGGCGTACATGAATATCAATGCGCTCAGTCGAATGTTGCGCGAGCGTCCGAGCGTTGGTTATGTCAATCTGCTCGTCGACCAGAACCAAGAGTCGGAATTGTTCAAACGACTCAAGGAACTCCCGGACGTGGCAGCCGTAACGCTGCGCCGAGCTGCTGAAGAAACATTCCACGACACAATGGGAGAAACGTTGATGATCTACGTGTCGTTTTTCACTGCATTTGCCGGGGCGCTGGGCTTCGGAGTGGCGTACAACAGTGCTCGCATTGCGCTGTCCGAACGGGGTCGCGAGCTGGCGACGTTGCGCGTGCTCGGATTCACCCGCCTTGAGACGTCTTACATCCTGCTGGGGGAGATCGCTTTGTTGATCTTTGTGGGTCTTCCGCTCGGCTGCCTTGCGGGGCGTGGTTTGGCCTGGATCATGACCTCGGAATTCGAGACGGAGCTCTTTCGGGTGCCACTGTTCATCGAAGCGTCGACTTACGGAGCCGCGGTAGTCGTGGCGCTCGTAGCGACAGTCCTTTCCGCAGCGTTAGTCAGAAGCAGGCTCGATCACCTGGATCTGATACGCGTTCTGAAGACACGCGAGTGAGACACAGGTATGCAGGCACTTAAAAAACGCATGATTGTGTGGGGTGGGCCGGGCGTCGTGCTCCTGGTCGGGTTGATCTACGCTTTCTGGCCGCGGTCGGTGCCGGTCGATCTGATCGAGGTCAAGCGAGGCGTGCTGGAGGTCACGGTCGACGAAGAAGCCGAAACGCGCGTGCGTGACATCTTTACGTTGTCCGCGCCTGTGTCCGGGCGGGCGCTACGTATCGAAGCCGACGTCGGCGACGCGGTCGTTGCGGATCGCACCGTGATCGCGGAGATCGAACCGGTCGACCCCGCTTTTCTGGACGTGCGCAGCGAGGCTCAGGCGCAAGCCGCCTTGCGCGCAGCGCAGTCGGCCGAAGCGTTGGCCAAAGCCGAGGTGGAGCAGGCGGCCGCCGAGCTGGAGTTTGCACGCACGGAGCTGGAGCGGGCTCGCAGGTTGATCCATAGCCGCACGATACCGGAACGCGATCTGGACGCGGCACAACGGGCGTTCAAAACACGTAATGCCGCCCATGCCACAGCACTTGCCGCGCTGCAGGTGCGAGCGTTCGAAGTCGAGAGGGCCCGCGCGCAGTTGCTTTCACCGGCGCAAACTCTCGCCAGCAACGATGCCTGCGAGTGTATCCCGATATTTGCCCCGGTCCATGGTCGGGTGCTACGGGTTTTGCACAAGAGCGAAGGCGTGGTCGCTGCCGGTGAGGCGCTGGTCGAAATTGGTGATGCGGGCGATCTGGAGATCGTTGCGGACCTGTTGTCATCGGATGCCGTGAAGGTGGCGCCGGGTCAGCGGGTAATTATTGAGGGGTGGGGCGGAGGTAAACCGCTCGAGGGTTGGGTTCGCCGCATTGAACCCTTCGGTTTCAAAAAGGTATCGGCGCTTGGGATCGAAGAGCAGCGTGTCAATGTGCTGATCGACTTTGCGAGTCCGCGTGAGTCGTGGACACGCCTCGGACATGGCTTTCAGGTCGAGGTGCGTGTCGTCCTTTGGGAAGGTGCGGACGTACTGAAGTTGCCGTTGACCGCGTTGTTCACGAACGGTGATCGCTGGTCGGTGTTCGTCCAGCAAAAGGGCCGGGCGCGGCGAACGTTTGTGGAAGTGGGTCACCGTACAGGGCTTGAGGCCGAGATTCTTGAAGGTCTTGAGGAGGGTGATCAAGTCATCGTACATCCGAGCGACCGGGTAGTCGACGGTGTGCGGGTCGCCAGCCGCGAATGACGTTCCGCGCAATGAAGAGTTAGAACGCGCACTGTCGAGCTCTTATGGTGCGCGCCGTGTTCTGCGAAGCTGTCAGAGATAAGGTGAAAACAGCGCGGCAATCGCATCTCGCAGTCGGACCAGCGTGGTCCTGTTCAGGATGTCGTCCTTCTTGATTTCCAACGCCCGCCCCAGGATGGAATCGACATAGGCGCTGAGCGCACTGTTCAACTCCGAACTGAATACCTCGATGCCCAACTCAAAGTTCAGTCGCAGGCTGCGAGGATCAAGATTGCTCGATCCGATGAGCGCGTACTCGTCGTCTATGAGCAGACATTTGGAATGGTCAAACGGTGGGGGCTGCTCCAACACCCTGACACCTGCGCTGAGCAATTCGTAGAGATGGTGGTTGAGCGCCCATCTGACCGGCGGCCAGTTGTTCCGTGCAGGAATGACGATTGCGACGTTCACGCCGCGCACCGCTGCGCTTATCAGCGCACCGGTCAACTGTGCGTGAGGCAGGAAATAGGGCGTCAGTATACGTATCCGATCACAAGCCACTGAGGCAACCGCTTCGATCAGTCTCGCGAGGTGGTCGAGGTTTTCGTCCGGGCCATCGGCTACAACCCGGCAACGGCACACGCCGCCTTCGACCGATGTCGTGCTGCGCTGCACAGCGCCGATCGAATCGCCACCGGAGGCGCGCCAATCTGCCTCGAATAACGCACGTAACTCCGGGACCACTGTGCCGGTGAGCTGGAAATGGAGATCAGCAGCGCGATGGCGGGAAGCGCCCTGGACCAGTTGCCGGTCACTGATATTCATTCCGCCGGCAAACCCGGTGATGTTATCGATAATCAGGAGCTTCCTGTGATTTCTGAGATTGAGACTCAGGCTCGGTGGAAACAACGTCAACGGCATGAACCTGCGAAACTCAATTTGAGACTTTCGCAGGCGACGCACGATGGAGGGGCATGAGTAACGCCGTCCCACGTCATCGATCAACACCCTGACTTGTACTCCACGCTCAACCGCCTCTTTGCAAGCAGTGACGAACGTCTTTCCTGTATGGTCGTTGTCGAAGATATAGGTGGCGAGCAGAATCTCCTTCGTAGCGCCCTGGATGGAGCGCAGCATTGCAGGGTAGGCTTCTTCGCCGTTGATTAGCGCCTTTACCGAATTGCGGGTAGTCGGCATCTGCCCGGTGATTCTCCACCCCACATTTTCCAGCCGATCGGTTGTCGGCGGTGCACCGGTGAGCTCGGGCAGTGAACCCTGTTCGGTCCACGGATGCTCGGCCGGACTGCCACGCTGCGCCTTGCGTCGAACGCGATTGATACCAAAGATAAGGTAGAGCAGAGAACCCGCCAGCGGGAACAATATGATCAGACCGATCCACCCGAGCGCAGCGCGAGAGTTGGTCTTGAACAGCAACGCGTGCGCCACCGCCCACCCCGCGATGATCGCGTACAGCACGACCAGGAGCGTTCCGTAGTAGTTCGCGATCAAATTCTCCAACTCCATGATATTCCGATCGAACTTAGGGTTCTGCCAGAAATAAGTTTGCATTTCTTAGGCCCAGGCGCCCGTGTGGCAAGGCGCGAGGCAGGCGAATAGCCGGCTATTTAACTGCCGAAGCAACACCGCCACGCGGGACGGATAGGCCTAAGAAATGTGAAGTTATTTCTGGCAGAGCCCTTAGTCGCAGCCGAGATTCTCCGCCCTGGGGCAGTAGCATAGGATAGCAGTGCAGAACTCCGAATCTTCGCTGGTCTGTGGGAAATGCAGGCCGGATGCGCTTAAGAAGGTATTCGATCGTCAGGTGCTCCGGCCCCTGCTCAGGCGATGCCACTTCGTTTAACATAGACCATGGAGATTTCCATGGAACTTTCCCCTCAAACGATCTCTATCGAGGTCTTGCAGTCGAAGTACTGCAAGGGGTCTGAATCGACGATTCCTGATGTTCAGAGGCGGGTGGCTCGGGCGCTCGCTGCTGTCGAGAAGAGCCCGGATGAGTGGGAACCCGTTTTTCTCGACGCGATGAGACGCGGAATGGTGATGGCTGGCCGAATCAATTCGGCGGCTGGAACCACACTGCAGGCGACCTGGATCAATTGCTTTGTTCAGCCCGTCGGTGACGCCATCTCCGGCGCCGATGAAGGCGGTTTTCCCGGCATCTACGAAGCGCTCCGTGAGGCGACCGAAACCATGCGTCGTGGCGGTGGCGTGGGTTACGATTTTTCCCGTCTTCGTCCGCGCGGCGCGCACGTTGCTACTACGAATTCGGAAGCCAGTGGTCCCGTCTCCTACATGCGCGTCTTTGACCGCAGTTGCGAGACCGTGGAATCGGCCGGGGCCCGGCGGGGGGCTCAAATGGGCATTCTGCGGATTGATCATCCGGATGTCCGCGAGTTCGTCCATGCAAAGGATAAGCAGGGTGAACTCGCGAACTTCAACATCAGTGTGGCCGTCACCAACGCCTTTATGGAAGCGGTGCGCGACGACACAGCATTTCAGTTGGTACACCAACTGGCGCCTGGAGCGCGCCGGCGGCAGCAAGGCGTCAGCCAACGCACCGACGGAATGTGGGTATACGAGACAGTCAAGGCCCGTGATCTATGGAACGAGATCATGGTGTCGACTTACGATCACGGAGAACCCGGCGTTTTCTTCATTGATCGCGTGAACGAGGACAATAACCTCTATTACTGCGAAATAGTCGATGCCTGCAACCCATGTGCCGAGCAGTGTTTGCCCGCCTACGGCTGTTGCTGCCTGGGTAGCATTGACCTGACGCGTTTCGTGACGAACCCGTTCAGACAGAACGCAGCCTTCGACTATCAGAGTTTCGGCCGCCTGGCGCGTACCGGCGTTCGCATGCTCGACAACGTGCTCGATGGCACCAGCTGGCCGTTGCAGCAGCAGCGTACCGAAGCCATGAACAAGCGTCGCATAGGGCTTGGGTTCCTGGGGCTCGGTTCGAGTCTCGTCATGTTGGGCTGGCGTTATGATTCCGACGAAGGTCGCGCGATCGCGACACGTATTGCAAAGGTGCTTCGCGACGAGGCGTACCGCGCATCGATCGAGCTGGCGCAGGAACGCGGACCGTTCCCGCTGTTCAACCCTCAGCAGTATCTCAGCGCGGGCTTTGCAAGACGGTTGCCGGAAGACGTTCGCGAAGGCATCAGCACGCGTGGAATACGTAATAGCCATCTGCTGTCGATTGCGCCTACTGGCACGATCAGTCTGGCGTTTGCCGACAACGCCAGCAACGGCATCGAGCCGGCATTCTCGTGGTCTTATGATCGCAAGAAGCGCACCCTCGATGGTGATTGGGAGATCTTTCCGGTTTACGATCATGCCTACCGCCTGTGGCGCGAACAGCGCCGCAACGCCGGCGAATCGGATAGAGAAATCATTGAGGCGTTGCCGGACTATTTTGTCAGCGCACTGGAGATCTCAGCCGAGGACCATGGCCGAATGGTCGCGGTGGTTCAGGAATACATCGACTCGAGCATTTCCAAGACCGTGAACGTAAGGGCGGACTATCCGTTTGAGGATTTTAAAGATCTGTACATGTCAGCCTGGTCTGGCGGCGCCAAATCCCTGGCAACGTTTCGACCGAACGAGGTCACCGGCGAGTTGCTGTCGGCATCGAAGGAGCCTGAGAGCGACGACATGCTGCGACCACACAAGCTGGACGAGTCAGATCCGGATCGAAGGATTGTGATCGACAAGCTGCCGACACCGACGCTCAACAGTTTGCGTTGGCCGAGGCGCCCGGACCTCCCCAATGGAAATAACGCGAGATGCTATCGGGTCAAACACCCCCACGGCCAGAAGTTCGCATTGTTTATCGGAGAAATCCAGGACGGTCGAGCGAACCCGTTTGAAGTGTGGGTGAATGGCATTGAGGCGCCCCGGGGGCTGAATGCGCTGGCCATCAACCTCAGCTACGACATGTACGCGGAGGACCGTGGCTGGCTCAAGAAGAAGCTGGAGTCGCTAATGATGTGCGAATCTGATGACGAGGCATTTCCGTTGCCGATGCCACCGCAGGGCAAGACGCGATACGCTCCCAGCATCGTCGCAGCCATGGCGATGCTGATTGAGTACCGCTGCCGCGAGCTCGGCGTTTTTGATCGCGTCGGCGAGACTCCGATTCTGAATGCGCTCATGAGTCCGAAGGAGCCACGGGCGGGGCCGGACGGCACCATGTCATGGACGGTTGATGTCTCCAACCCGAACACAGGCGACGACTTCGTCTTGGGCCTCAAGGAGGCGGTCATCGAGATTGACGGTGTACGCCAGCTGCGGCCTTATTCGATGTGGCTGTCGAATGTCTATCCCAAGGCCCTGGACGGATTGTGCAAAGCGTTATCTCTGGATATGCGCGTTGTCGATCCGGCCTGGGTCGGTAAGAAGCTGCGTGAGCTCCTCAACTACGCGGAACCCAAGGGCGACTTCTGGGCTCCGGTCCCCGGACTGGATAAGCAATATAGCTATCCAAGTACCGTGGCCTACATCGCGAGACTGGTCATTCATCGGTTTGCGATGCTAGGCATTCTTGATGAAGACGGATATCCCATGGAGACGATGGGGATCGTCCAGTCGCCTGAGCCGACGACGTTGCGAGTCGTTGGCGGGCGGTCGGTGGGCGCCATGGAAGTTATGCCGGGCAAACTCTGCAGAGAGTGTGGCATGTATGCCGTGATCCTCTCCGATGGCTGTGAGCGTTGCACCAGCTGCGGCGAAATCGGTAATTGTGGGTAGCCCTGGCGACGCTTTCTGCGTGTCAGCCCCTGTTCGGCCGTGCCAAAACACAACAATGCAACCCTGGTTCCGAGCGAGACGTAATCCTCGATACCGAAGGACTGCGCAAGATTGTGGCGTTGTAGTGGCGTCTCATGCAGCACATTACCCTCGGCTGTCGGCGCGTATCGCAGCAAACCGCCTCGCGATT
>JBPCXK010000715.1:0-9508 GCA_051008635.1 Gammaproteobacteria bacterium | reverse complement strand
CAGATCCAGCGTTTCCTCTTCGTTCTCCTGTAACGCGCGCACCAGATCTACCGCCGGCATCAGCGCCTTCGGCTCACTATCGACGTCTATCAGAATCCACGTCGGTTCCGCGGCCACGAGATCTTCGGCCTCTGTCCTGCTGAGCATACGATCGTGTCGCTTGACGTCGCGTTCCATCACGTTGGCGACTCCGATGCGCCGCAGCGCCTGCATAACCGGATCGTTGCGATAGTCGAGATCGCGCAATTTCAGCAAAGCGAGAAAAACCGAACGGTTGCCGAACAGCTCACGGCTGGTCAGTCCCGCCGTCACGATGGCGAGCATGCCGGGCAGTATGATGTTCGGGTTCCCTGTGAGCTCGAACACCGCCACCAGCGCGGCCAGCGGTGCTTGCAGGACGGCGCCCATCATCGCGCCCATGCCGAGCAAGGCGTAGAGTCCGATGTGCGATAGCTGGTCGGGGTGGACGTACCTCGCGAGCAATCCCGCAACACCGCCGAGGCATGCGCCGGCAACCAGTGTCGGGCCGATAAGCCCTGCGGGCACGCCGAGCCCGACACAGGCAGCGGTGGCTATGAGCTTGGCGATGGCGACGCCTATCAATACGCCGAATGCGAGTTGCCCGAGCAGCGCCCCCGTGACAGTGTCGTAGCCGATCCCCATGACTTGTGGGTAGGGAATCGCGCAAGCGCCAACCACCACGCCCGCCAGGCAAAGCCGCAGCCAGAACGGCAGGCCGCTGCTGCGCTGTGCAGACACGCGCACAAGCACGACAAAAATCGACGCGGCGATCCCGCAAGCAACGCCGAGGATGAACACGTAGGGCAGCTCCGACAAGCTGACGAACGACAGCGCGGGTACGTCGAACGCCATTGCCGAGCCGTATACGAGACGTGAAACCGCCGTGGCGCTCACCGCCGCGAGTATCACCGGTGTGAAGCTCGCCAGCGTGTATTCCATCATCACGACTTCAAGCGCGAAGATCACGCCCGCCAACGGCGTGTTGAACGCGGCCGCTATTGCCGCCGCCGTGCCACAGCCCACGAGCGTGCGAATGCTGTTGTTCGGCAGCGCCAGATACTGGCCCAGCTGGCTACTGCTGGCAGCGCCGAGGTGCACGCTGGGGCCTTCCCGGCCTACGGAGTGCCCGCTGGCGATCGCAACGCCCGCACCGACAAACTGCAACACGAGGCCGCGCAAGCTGAGATAACCCTGGTGATAAGCGAGACGTTCCATGACATGCAACAGACCTACGACCTTCTGCCCTTTGCCCAGCACGGCGAAGCAGGCGGCAATCACCAGCGCCCCTGCAATCGGCAACAGGAATCGGACCGCGACGGGCAAGTCCTCGAAGTTCTCGCTGGAGCCCCCCGGCAGAAAGTGACTCTGCACACCCTCCACGCCGAGACGAAAGACGACGATGATACCCCCGGCGAGCAGCCCGCTCAGGATGCCGAGCAGGGCCAGTTGCAGCATGGCATCGGGACGCGAGAGGTTGACCCGAAACTCGTCGAGCAGGGGGGTGAAACGGCGTCTCACGGAGGGGATCCAGGCCATGTGTCATTATGCCAGAGCAGCCAACCCGCCAGATCGCGGTGTCTGGGGGCCGTGAGAAATGTGTGGCTAAGCTGTATCATTAACGGACACATCGCCAAATACGGACCACCTAATCTTGATCAAGACCGGCATCGTTGGCGCCACGGGTTACACCGGCGCGGAATTGTTGCGTCTGCTCGCGATGCATCCAGAGACCGAATTGGTCACCGTGACCTCCCGCAGCGAGGCGGGGCGGCGCGTCGACGCGCTGTTTCCGAACCTGCGCGGCAGCGTAGACAATGTATTCGCGGCGCCGGATATGGACGTGCTGGGCGATTGCGACGTGGTCTTTTTTGCAACCCCCAACGGCACTGCCATGCGCGCTGTGCCCGCGCTGCTCGATGCTGGCGCGAAGGTGATCGATCTGGCCGCGGATTTCAGGTTGCGCGACCCCGCTGTGTGGCGGCAGTGGTACGCAGAAGAACATACATGCCCGGACTTGCTGAGCGAGGCGGTCTACGGATTGCCGGAAATCAATCGCGCAGCGATAGGCGCCGCCCGGCTGGTGGCCAATCCGGGCTGCTATCCGACCGCTGTCACCCTAGGATTTTTGCCGCTGCTGGAACATAATCTGGTCGACGCCGCCGGTCTCATCGCCGACGCGAAGTCCGGCGTCAGCGGTGCGGGGCGCAAAGCGAGCATCGGCATCCTGTCCAGTGAGGTGGGCGAGAACTTTCGCGCCTACGGCGTGGGCGGACACCGGCACTTGCCGGAGATTCGCCAAACTCTTTCGGGCATCGCGGGGACGGAAGTGGGGCTGACGTTTACACCGCATCTGGTGCCGATGATTCGGGGCATACATGCCACTCTTTATGCCCGCATAAACAGGGATGTTGGGAACTTGCAGCGCATTTTCGAAGAGCGCTACGCACGCGAGCCGTTTGTCGATGTCATGCCGGCCGGTTCCCACCCGGAGACCCGCAGCGTGCGCGGCGCTAATCAATGCCGGCTGGCCGTGCACCGGC
Source organism: Gammaproteobacteria bacterium (assembly GCA_051008635.1). Classification (GTDB taxonomy): domain Bacteria; phylum Pseudomonadota; class Gammaproteobacteria; order JBPCXK01; family JBPCXK01; genus JBPCXK01. The sequence goes on along the minus strand of JBPCXK010000715.1, from coordinate 6,947 downwards.
CGCAGCACGGGGACGTTGCCGTTGTGTTGTCGGTGACCGACAATCTCGTCAAGGGCGCCGCCGGCCAGGCGTTGCAGAACATGAACCTGATGTTTGGCCTCGATGAAACGGCAGGCCTGAACGGAATCGCGCTCGTGCCATAGGGGGGACGATGGGCTACCGTATAGAGTTTTATGATCCTGTGTGGCGCGCCGTGCGCGCATTTGTGCTGGTCGCGGCGCTGGCCACTTACGGCTGGGGGTTCTACTGGCTCGGCTCGCAGCCTGCCACCGATGCTCCGGGCCCAGGCGCATACCGTGAAGTGCAGACGCTGCGCGCGAGCATGCAACAACTGCGCGCCCGGAACAGCGATCTGTCGAGCCGTGTGGCGCAGCTACAACGCGGGACCGAGGTCGACGAGACCGCCACGAGCGCGGTCAAGAAAACCCTGAGCAGCATGGAGGCCAGGCTCCTGAAGCTCAACGACGAGCTGGCTTTTTACAAGGGTATCGTGGCGCCCTCGAAATTGGAGTCGGGCCTGCATGTGCAGGATTTTCGAATCAGGACCAGCGGTGCGGAGTCGGAGTACAACTACAGCATTGTGCTGACGCAGATCAGCGGCAAAAACCGGGTCGCGCAGGGCGAGGTTGACCTGTATATTGAAGGCAGGCGCGGCGATAGTGTGGTGCGCGTCCCCGTCGCCACGGACGAAGACAACATACCGTTCAAATTCAAATACTTTCAACAGGTAGAAGGCAGCCTGAAACTGCCGGCCGGATTCACCCCGACCGGTATCAAGATCGAAGTCAGACCGTCGAGCTCCTGGCTTGACGCAGTGGAACAGACCTTTAACTGGGACCAGAGCTTGTTCGGAGGGATTTGACCGTGTTTGGAAGAGGCAAAAAGATTACCAACGCCAAGATCAACACCCTGATCGGCAGGGACACCGTGGTTCACGGCGATATCAGATTCAGCGGCGGGCTGCATGTCGAAGGCCGGGTCGAAGGGAACGTCGGCGTCGAGTCGGAGGAACAGAAAAAGGCTGTGCTGATCCTGAGCGAGAACGGCGTGATCGAAGGCGAGGTCTGGGTGCCGAACATGATTTTGAACGGCACGGTGGAGGGCGATGTGCACGCCACCGAGCGACTGGAACTCGCGACCAAGGCCAGAGTCAAAGGTAATGTCTACTACAATCTGCTGGAGATGGCTGTAGGCGCCGAGGTCAATGGCAATCTCGTCCATCAAACCAGTGGTGCCTTGCAGCTCGAGTTCAAAGGCGGCGCCAGCGAGACCGGTAGCCACAAAACCGGTGGCCACAAGCAAGACTCGAAGGCCGAAGTCCTTAGTTCTTGAGTTCTCCGGAATCAAATGCTAGTTTCCGATTCAATACAGCTTTAAGTGGAGCGATTATTATGAGTACCGCAGAAATCGGTGCGACCGAAACCGCGATGCCGGCCCCTCTGGTCTTTACAGACGCCGCGGCGGGCAAGGTCAAAGAGTTGATCGACGAAGAGAAAAACGACAGCCTCAAGCTGCGCGTTTTCATAAGCGGTGGTGGCTGTTCCGGATTCCAATACGGATTCACCTTTGACGAGAACACCCAGGACGGTGACACCGAGGTCGAAAATGGCGGTGTCACGCTGCTCATCGATCCGATGAGCTATCAGTATCTCGTCGGCGCCGAGATCGATTACAGCGAAGGGCTCGAAGGCGCACAGTTTGTGATTCGCAATCCCAACGCGACCACGACGTGCGGGTGCGGGTCTTCGTTCGGGGTCTGATCAGCGCAGGGTGGGTTGAGCGCAGCGAAACCCACCATCCAGATGGCTGATCGCCTGATGGGGTTCGCTGCGCGCTCACCCCACTTTAGCATTCACTGCTCCGATAAATTCCCCCCAGCACAACGAGTCGCTCCGCGCCTGTAACGCTCGGTAAGTTCCCGGGCCTGCCTTCGAGAGTCTGTTTCGCAAACCATGCGAACGCGCATGCCTCGATCCAGTCGGGGTCCACGCCATGCGCTGCTGTTGATTCGACCAGACATCCCGGCAGCGCGTCGGCCAACTGATGCAGCACAAAGGTATTGTGCACGCCGCCGCCGCAGACGAGCAAACGTTCGGTGCTGGCCGCCCGGCGCGAGACGGCATCGGCGACGGCTTTGGCCGTCAGGGCAGCCAATGTGGCCTGGACGTCCTCGGCGACCGGCCTGCCGGATAACCTGCCGTCCAACCAGGCGAGGTTGAAATACTCCGGGCCAGTGCTCTTGGGCGGGGCCTGCGTGAAGTAATCATCGCCCAGCAGCCGACTCAACAGCGTCTTGTCTACTTTGCCATCGGCTGCCCACGCCCCGTTTTCGTCCATGAGGGTGCCCCGGTGCCGCGCTACCCAGGCATCCAGCAACGTGTTCCCCGGGCCGGTATCGAAGCCGAGAATGGGGTGTTCCTGCGCGCGCGGCAGAACCGTTAGATTGGCTATGCCGCCGATGTTCACAACGGCCCGGTCTTCGTTGTCCGTGCGTAACAGCAGCGCATGATAGGCAGGCAGCAGTGGTGCGCCCTGGCCGCCGGCGGCCACATCGCGGCGCCTGAAATCGGCGACGGTGCAAATACCGGTGCGCACGGTAATCACGTTCGGATCGCCGATTTGCATGCTGAACGGGTGATCCCCATGCGGATGGTGATAGACCGTGTGGCCATGACTGCCGATGGCGGTGATCTTTTTGGGGCTGACACCGGCCTTGCGGATCAGGCGCAGGCTGGCCTCGGCGAAAAGTTCGCCCATCTCCGTGTCGAGTTGGCCGAGGGCTCGCAGCGCGCGCGGGCCATCGTCGAGCGTTCTGATCCGCCTGCGAATGTCGGGCGCAAGCGCGAGGCTCTGTGTTGCGAGCAACTTCGGGACGGGAGGTTCGAAATCCAGCAACGCCGCATCGATGGCGTCTGCGCTGGTGCCCGACATCAGACCAATGTACAGCTCGGGCATGCAGGTTGGAAAGTTCGGGCCGGGGACTTGCTCTTCAGCCTACTAGTGGTGCGGTTTCATCGCAAGCAGCGCGCGTTTGTAGGTGTCGAGCTGTGTTCGCAGGGGTTTGACAGCGGTAGCAAAGCGGCTGATTTCATTGGCCGGTAGCGACTCAGCGCCCGGCAGCTTGACGGTCAGCGGGTTGCGATGCACGCCGCTGACACGGAATTCGTAGTGCAGATGCGGCCCGGTTGCGAGCCCGGTGCTGCCGATGTAGCCGATGACCTGACCCTGCTTCACGCGCCTGCCCTTCTTCGTGCCTTTGGCGAAACGCGACATGTGCCCGTACAGCGTGCTGTATTTGCTGCCGTGCTGAATGATGATGGTCTTGCCGTAACCGTTTCTGTTGCCCCGGAATTTGACCTTGCCGTCGCCCGAGGCCTTGATGGGTGTGCCTTTGGGGGCGGCGTAGTCAACACCCTTGTGGGCGCGGATTTTGTTGAGGATGGGGTGCTTGCGTTTGGGATCGAAGCGTGAGCTGATGCGCGTGAAATTGACCGGCGTGCGCAAGAACGGTTTGCGCATGCTGCGGCCATCGGGAGCGTAGTATTCAGTTTCGCCGTTGGCGTTTTCGTAGCGCAGGGCGCGAAACACTTTGCCCTGATTGACGAACTCCGCTGCCAGGATGTTGCCGTCGCGGAGTTTGTCGCCTTCGCGGTAGTGCTCCTCGAATATCATGGTGAAGTTGTCGCCCTCGCGTATATCCAGGGCGAAGTCGATGTCCCAGCCGAAGATGCCTGCGAGTTCCATGGTCAGACTTTCGGACATACCAGCCTTCTGGGCCGCGCCGAACAGGGAATGTTTGATCCGTCCCGAAGCGAGACCGCGGCGCACTTCGATGGGTCGGTCGACCATCTTCGCGGTGAGCGTTTTGCCGTCGCGCTCGATGTGCAGGAACTGATCGATGTTGGGCGCGTAGATGAGCTCTTCCAGACCATTGTCGCTCAGGCGGATGTCCAGCGCCTGGCCCGGGCGGATAGACGTGAGCGCTTTTGCGGCGTTACCGAGCGCGAGAACCTCCCTGAGCTTGCTGTGCATTTCGAGGCGACTGAATATGGACGAGATCGTATCTCCGTCGCTGATGATCACATTCAGCCAGCGGTTCTGGGGGGCAGGCGCGGGCGAGCGCTGCGGCTGCGGCGCGGGGATTGCCAGCGGCAGTATTTGATGGGTGCCTGACGCTGTGTTCTGATAAGGCGTCACGCTCGCCGCAAGCCGGGAGCCCGGGCCGGGAGAATCATCGTTAGACTGTGCGATCACCGCGGTCAGAACCGCCAGGGCATATACTATTGTCGCCACCCGCAGCAAGCGGTGGCGCAGATTTCGACCGGCAGTCCTCGTACCGCGACCAAATTTATAGTTAAACATTACGAATGGCCGTTAACTGGCGGAAATTGTTAAAATTTTTATAATCCGAAGATAGCTCGTTTGACCGTGGGGGTCAATTTCTTCAGCTATCCCGAGATCCTGGAGCCGACTTTTTTATGATCTCATCTACGCCGCCATTATCAGCCCCGGTTCGTCAGGCTATGGATGAGGTTTGTCGTGGCGCAGACGAAGTGCTGATTGAAAGCGAACTGTTGGAAAAACTCAAGAACCGCAGGTCGCTTCGTGTCAAAGTCGGTTTTGATCCCACCGCGCCGGACTTGCATCTCGGCCACACGGTGCTCATCAACAAGATGCGGCAGTTTCAGGAGCTCGGCCACGAGGTGATCTTTTTGATCGGTGATTTCACCGGCATGATCGGCGACCCGAGCGGCAAAAGCGCCACCCGCCCGCCGCTCACGCCTGATGATGTCGCGGAGAACGCGCGCACGTACGAAGAACAGATATTCAAGATCCTCGATCCACAGCGTACCCGCATCGAGTTCAACTCGCGCTGGATGGGCAAGATGAACGCAGCGGACTTGATCGGGCTGGCCGCGAAACACACTGTGGCCCGCATGCTCGAACGCGACGACTTCGACAAACGCTACCGCGGTGGCCAGGCGATCGCCATTCATGAGTTCTTGTATCCGCTGGTGCAGGGCTACGATTCCGTAGCGTTAAAGGCGGATGTCGAGCTCGGCGGCACGGACCAGAAATTCAATCTGCTGGTCGGCCGGCAGATGCAACAGGCTTACGACCAGCCGCCCCAGATAGTCTTGACCATGCCGCTGCTCGAAGGGCTCGACGGCGTGCAGAAAATGTCGAAATCACTCAGGAACTACATTGGCATCACCGAACCGCCCGCTGAGATGTTCGGCAAGATCATGTCGATCTCGGATGAGCTGATGTGGCGTTATTTCGAGCTGCTGAGCTTCCGCCCGCTCGAGGAAATCGAGGGCCTGAAGGTGGCGATCGCGGCAGGAGCGAATCCGCGTGACGCCAAATTCGAGCTGGCCGGAGAAATCGTGACCCGGTTTCACAGCCCCGGCGACGCCGACAGGGCGCGCGAGGAATTCGTCAACCGGTTTCAGAAAGGCGCGTTGCCGGATGACATCCCGGAAGTCACTGTCGCGGCGCCCGAGGGCGGCCTGGCGCTGCCCAATCTGCTGAAGGAGGCGGGACTGGTCTCCAGCACCTCGGAGGCCATACGGATGATCAAGCAGGGCGCGGTCAGGATAGACGGTGAGCGGATCGGCGATTCGAAGCCGCGTCTGAAAGCCGGTTCCAGGCATGTCGTCCAGGTCGGGAAACGGAGGTTTGGGCGGGTGACAGTGAGCTAAAAAGGGGCGACAACCGAGCGCCGGGCTGAGCCGTACACCGCACTGACCGGCAACGAATCAGAAACGCAGAACGGTAAGATTTCGGAAAAGGGGCACACGCCCCTTTCCCCTGCGAAGATCTGAAAAAGGGATCTGACCTGGTCAGATCCCTTTCTGTCGTTCTTTCTATCGCTCCGGCCGCTCGGCCGACCCCGCCCCGCATGACCTACTTTCACTTTCAGCATACGTTCTATTTCCCTGCGAAAACGGGAGTTCCCGACCTGCTCGAAACCTCAATCGTGGCCCCGGAGCGTTCGTGTGGCCGGTCAATCCAGAAAAAGATCATCCACCGACATCTTCCATCCGGGCACCGCGGGCTCGGCTTGTGCGTCGTCACGGCGGCCGTAGACGGTCGGCGTATCGGGATCATCCGCTCGATACACTCGTACCACGTCTTCGCCCAGGAGATCGACGTCCCAAACTACCTGCGTGCCAGCCGCGAAGTACTCCGCTCGTTTGGCCGCTACCGCCCGCTCGGCGACCGGGCCATAGTCGTTTTCGCTGCGAATCTCTACCGCGAACGCGGGTGCGCCATCGTAGAACTTCATGCCCGGATTGCCGCCTGTCCAGAATGCGGCATCCGGACAGAACGACTGGCGGTCCGGCAGGTTCACCAGGAACCCGACATTGTCACCGACGGCACGCCCGCGGCCTGTACGTTTCGCATAAGCGTGCAGGCTGACCACGATTTCAACGGCAGCCTGTCCGGGTGTTGCGCCGGTCGGCGGCATCAGCACGATCTCCCCATTTACGAATTCGGCTTTGCCGGGTGTTTTGTAGAGATCGTCAAGCATCGCGCTTCTTGCGTCTCTCACCGTTGCCATAGGACGCTACTCATTCATCTCGAGTGTGACACCAGTGTACAGAATTCCTGCCGGCTCTGTCGATGCGTAGTGCGCTCCGAAACGCTGAGTCAAGCGATATTGATTAGTCAACCAGGAACGTGTTATAGACAATACTCATGCACCTTCTTTCCGGGCCTCCCGTATGCAGCGGCGGCGTCAGCCGTAGCCCAATAGAAAGTGCATTCAGAGCGACCACCTGAGCACGCAGGGTTGTCGTTAGGGGCCAACTCACGTGTCTCAGGGCGTGGATAGCCGACAGAAAGTAGCGCTGACGTACGAAAAGGTTTTCAGGTTCTGCTCTCGTCGAGCAGGGCCCAGCATCCGCAAGGTCACGCCCTATCGGGCACGGGTGCGGGCGGCG
>JBPCXK010000714.1:0-9642 GCA_051008635.1 Gammaproteobacteria bacterium | reverse complement strand
AGGGAGTGGCTTGCGAGCACCAGCAGATCGTCGAACCGGCGCGACACGGTACCGCCGGCGGGCGTCCAGCGGACCCTCGTCACCATGCGCGTGCGCGTGACACGCTTACCGTTGACGGTGGCGACGTACTGCTCCGGAACCTGGTAGAAGTCGCCGCGCATGCCGCGATAACGGCTGACGGTATCGGCGTCGAAGGTCCAGTACGGCACATACATGCCCATGAGCTTTTGCTCGTCGCGGACGTACTTTTTGACCTCACCGGGCGCAAACCACAGGCTCTTGACCCAGCCTTGAAACAGCGCCGTGGCTTCGCGATCTGAAATATGAAAAGGTAGCAGCGAACGCGGTTTGATCACACGTTGCCGGCCGGTGTCTGCAACAATCGTGCTACCACAAAACGGGCATTCGTCGGCGTGTATGTGTCTGTCGAAGTCGAACTCGGCGGCGCAGGAATCGCACTTTACGGTGATGTGCTCTTCGCTCGCCTGTGCTTCGGCCGCGTCTTCGAGCGCGGCGTGAAAGTCTTGTTCGGAAATCTCCCCCGCAGGCGCGCCAATCTCGTTCTCGAAACCACAGTAACTGCAGCGCAGAAATTCGGTGCCGGGGGCATAACCGAGCGTGGCGCCGCACTGCTGACAAGGGAAGCCATGTTGCGTGGCCGCCCGCTCCCCTTGCTCTTGCATCAGGACGCGCGAAATGAAGCGCCAGCTGATTTTCGCCCATAAACGAGAGAACCTGCGACAACGCGCAGGGGGCAACAGCGAGAGCGTATTGCACCGAACGGCCACCTTTGTGCGTTCCGGCGCAATACGCCATCACCGCTATCGCTATTGCACCCTGCCGCGGAACGGGTAATTCGTTTATAGACGGGCATCAGCCGGGAGTCACTGACTATGCGCCGGGAACCGGAGGCGGGATACCGTCGAGCACTTCAGCGAGTTGCTGAACCTTGGCTGCCGCCGCCCAGTTGCTCATGCCCCGGCGCCACACGAGCGTCTCGCGCGTGATTTCGCCTGCAATCGCTTTTTGTTTTATTTCATCGACGCCGAACGGCCCGGTCTGCCGGCCCTCAACGGCGACGAAATAGCGTTCGCCCGCGCCCGGCACGGGTGGCGGGGCTGCAGCTGTTGGCTCGTCGATGTTGCCGAGGGTCTCACCGAGTTTTTGCGCCATCGCGAAACCCATTCCCATACCCACACCGGCGGAGGCGTCGCCGCCCGGGTTTTCAGCGGCCGCGCGCATGGCCTCGGCCGCCTGAAAGGCAGCATAATCGCGCAGGTTACCGACGATGCCCATGCTCGTGCGCCGGTCGAGCGCTTCCTCTACCGCATCCGGCAAGGAGACGTTCTCGACCAGCAGCTTGGTGAGCTGCAAACCATATTCCATGAATTCCGGACCGATCCAGGCCGTGATGAACTTGCTCAGGTCATCATAATTGGCGGCGAGATCGAGCAAGGGGATCTGCGACTCGCCGAGTATGGTGGCAAAGCGCGACACCGCGAGATTGCGAAGCTGATCGGTCACTTCGTCCGTCGTAAAAAACCCGTCTGTGCCGACGATCTGGCGCAGAAACTTGACCGGATCTTCAATGCGGATCACATACGTACCATAGGCGCGCAGCCGAACCGGCCCGAATTCCGGATCGCGTAACATGATCGGATTGCGCGTGCCCCATTTGAGATCGACGAACTGCCGTGTGCTGAAAAAATAAACCTCGGCCTTGAACGGGCTTTCGAAGTTGTGCACCCAACCCTGCAGGGTCGAGAGTATCGGCAGGTTGTTGGTCTCGAGCTCATACATGCCGGGCTCGAACACATCCGCGATCACACCCTCGTTGACGAACACCGCGGCCTGGCCTTCGCGCACCGTGAGCTTGGCGCCATACTTGATTTCGTTGCCGTAACGCTCGAAGCGATACACCATCGTGTCGCTCGACGAGTCGGTCCACTCGATGACATCGATGAACTCGCCGGTCAACTTGTCCCACAAACCCATGGCTCAACTCTCCGTTGGCGCAGCCGCCTTCGCCTTTGCGGCCTGCAGGCTGGCCTTGAGGTCACTCTCGGCCGCTTCGAGTTGGGCCACGGCCTCGGTGCGCGCTCGCTTGCCCTCCTCGGCGATACGCAGGCTCTCCTCGATGGTTTCGATCAAGGTGTCGTTTGCCTTCTTCACCGTTTCGATGTCGAACACGCCGCGTTCGATTTGTTTGCGCACTTCCGCGTTCGCGGTTTTCAGGTTCTCGGCATTGGCTTCCAGCAGCTCGTTGGTCAGGTCCGTGGCGGACTTGACCGTCTCCGCGGCCTGGCCGGAACGATAAATCGTTACGGCCTGCGCGAGTTGCTGACGCCACAACGGCACGGTGTTCGTCAGCGTCGACTGGATCTTGGTCACCAGGCCTTTGTCGTTTTCCTGTACCAGGCGAATGCTCGGCAGGCTTTGCATCGCGACCTGGCGTGTCAAACGCAAATCGTGCACGCGGCGTTCGAGATCGTCGCGCGCAGTGCGCAGATCGCGCAGTTCCTGCGCCTTTATGACCTTGTTGCTGGCCTTGGCTTTTTTGTCCAGCGCCGGTATCGCCTCGGCATCCAGCACCCGGAATTTTTCGTCGCCGGCGGCGATGTAGTATTCCAGCGTGTGGAAATAATCGAGATTGGCGCTGTAGAGGCGGTCGAGCTTGGCGATGTCGGTCAGCAGATTGGTCTTGTGACCTTCCAGCTTGTCGGTGACCGTATCGATTTGTTTGCTGACGCCTTCGTACCGCTGCAGAAACTCGACAATGGGTTTAGCCTTGCCAAAGAGGCGCGCGAAAAACCCGGGGTGGTAGTTCGGATCCAGCCCATCCACGTCGAAGCCGCGTAACGTCGCCACCATATCGTTGAGCGCGGCGCCGGCCGCCCCTGTGTCCTTGTTGCGTACGCCCTCCAGCATGTTATCGGAAATCGTGGTGATCTCCTGTTGCGCCTTGCTGCCGAAAAAGATGATCGAGTTACTGTCGTGCATGTCGATCTCGTTGATCAAGCTCTCGATCTTCGTGCGTTCGTCGGCCTGCGCTTCCTCGTAAGGGATCAAATCCTGGCCGACGCCGGGCACGATCTCCTTGCCGGTCGACAGGCCAGTGGCGACGACGTCCGTGGTTACCGGAGCATCTGTAGTGGTGGACATAGGGCTATCTCCTGTACATTGTCATTACTGCTTATTTTATTCGCTTTTCGTGACGGCGGCATTGGATGGTGTCGTAAAACGATTTTGCAGGATGGTAGTGAGCATCAGCGAACCCCACCAGCCTACGTGGTGGTGGGATCTCGCTCCGCCGCGGAGGCTCCCTGCGGGTGCTGTCTTTGGCTTTCGCGACACCCTCTAAGGTCGCTCCCACGCAAGCCACCTCTCACGACACTTTAAATTACACCCTCACGCTTCAGCTGCGCCGAAAGTACTTCCATCTGCACATCCAGATCGAGAATATCGTTCTCCAGCAGCTTCTGATGTTGCTCGGCGAATACTTCTTCGATCGTGACCAGCACATTACGAAAATTCTGCTCGAGCTCCTTGTGCTGATCGCGCTTGTGGGCCCGCGCGTAGCCCTCGGACACCTGCTTCGCGCCATCAAGGTATACCTTGAGGAATTTACGCGCCCGCCGCAGATCGCGCGGATCTTCTTCGATGACTGTCAGAATTTCTCTGGCCTTCCGGCAGATGCGCTGCAGGCGGCTGCGCAGTTCCGTATTGCGAATGTCGTATCCCGCCTGTTCGATGCGCTCGATGTCGTTTTCCGCCTCATCGATGGCGGCAGCGACTTCGTCGGGGCTCATACCGAATCCCGTCGGCATGCGCGCAACGCGGTGATCGAAACCATATACGAGATAGAATCCGAGCAACACGCCCGCGCCAAAGCACAGCGCTATCAAGACATTATGCCGGGCGCCCAGCCATGCTGTAACGAATGTCGCGCCGGCGATCAACACCGCGGCGATGAGCTTGAGCGGCAGCGCCGCAGGCGCGTACTTGCGACGCTCGTATTGCGCCTCCCGCATCAGCGCACGGCGCGCCAGTGCCGCGCCCGCGAGATACAAGAAAAGCGCCCCTGCAGCAGTGACAACGGGCAAGAACAAACCTTTGGTCAAAGCAACGATGAAGACACCGAACAGCGGCAGCGGCAGCACGAACAGCAACAGCGCCTTCGCACCGGCGAGGCGCTGCCCCGGCTTCCTGCTAACGCGTCTGGCCATGTTGCTGATGAGCGCCGCCACCGGCATAAACGACGGTATACAGTGACTGGCAGGTCGCAAGCCCGATCAACAACACAAGCAGGAGCAGTCCAATGATTATTCGCAGGGGATTCGGCATTGTTTCGTTCTTGTTACCGATTCCGCAAACCGGGCGGAATGGCGCGTCTGGGTGATTAAGGGTTCGCGTCAATATAACTTCGCATTTATCGGCGTCTAGGCGCCCGTGCGGCAAGGCGCGAGGAAGGCGAATAGCCGGCTATTCAACCGACGAAGCAACACCGCCGCGCGGGATGGATAGGCGGCGAGAAATGTGAAGTTATTCTGACGCGAGCCCTAAGTGTCGCATATTTGCCCCCGCAGTTTAACGACTTCCAGCCACGGTCCCGACAGCGCCCCGCGCCAAACTGCGCTAAAATAGCAGTGCTAACCGCATGCTCGATCAAGGTATGCACCTTTAACAACCTCACTTGGGGAGACTATATGGGCCTTCTGGACTTCGCTAAGAATATCGGTAAAAAGCTGTTCGACCGCGAGGATGATGCAGCCGAAAAAATAAAAGAACATATCCAGGCCGAAAATCCTGGCGTGGACGGCTTGAGCGTGACCGTCGAGGATGGTGTGGCCAAACTGTCCGGCAAAGCCAAAGATGCCGAGGCGCTGGAAAAAGCCGTGCTCATGGCGGGTAATGTGGAAGGCATCGAAAAGGTCGTCGTCGATGATCTCGAAGCCCCGCCGCAAACGGCGAAAGTCGAATACTACGAAATCAGAAAAGGGGATACGTTGTCAAAGCTGGCCAAACAGTACTATGGAGATCCGATGAAGTACCCACGAATCTTCGAAGCAAACCGGGAAGTGGTCAAGGATGCCGATCTGATTTATCCCGGGCAAAAGATTCGCATTCCTTTGGACTAACCGTGGAGGTTTGACGATGGACATATTGAAAATAGCGGCTCAGCAATTCCTCAGCTCTTCAGGCCAGAGCGGGCTCGGCGCCGGTCAGGTTGTCGGCGCACTGCAAAATCTCATGGGCGGCGGCGGAATTGGTGACATCGTTTCCAAACTGCAGGGTCAGGGACTTCAGCAGTTGGTCGGGTCGTGGCTCAGCGACGGCAAGAACGAAGCCATGGGCGCTGATCAGGTGACCTCGCTGTTCGGCGCCGACAAGGTGTCGGCCTTCGCCTCCGAGCTCAACATGGATCAGGATACGGCGGCAAAAGGACTGGCAGGCGCCATACCTTCCATCGTCGACAAAGCCAGCAGCGGCGGCTCGCTGCTGGAATCGGCGCTCGGCAGCCCCGGTGGACTCGGCGGCTTATTGGGCGCGGCCAAGGCGCTGTTCAAGTAGCCTGGTCGTTCATACGGCGAAAAGGGGAGCGTTTGCTCCCCTTTTTCTTGCAGCGAGATTTCTTTCCACGTCTTTCGTCATGCCGGCCCGGTGTACCGGCCGGCGGCGCAGCGGGTGAACCGGCCACACGGAATTTCTCATCGACGAGATAGGGATTTGCGATTGCTTTAAACACACTTTGTCCGCCGGCGCGGTGCACGCGCCTGCGCCTTGCTGCGACATGATTGAGCGGTGGGACAGCGCATCCTGCCCTGCCCCACCAGCGCCGGGCTCAGACTACCCCTTCAGCACGAAGGTTACTTTCAGATTGACTCGATACTCCGAGATCTTGCCGTTGCTGAGCACGATATACTGGTCCTTTACCCACGCGCCTTCGACATTCTGCAAGGTCTTGCTGGCGCGTTTGATGCCGGTGCTTACGGCATCGTCAAAGCTCTTTTTGGATGAGCAAATCATTTCGGTTACGCGGGCTACTGCCATCGGTCTTTCCTCGTTGTAGTGGTTGGAGAGGAGTCCGCAAAGGACTCAGTCATCGCCAACGCTGCTTGCGGATGCAACCAGGGCGGCGATGAGGTGGACGCATGACGCTGGCGCGCTAATATCAGCGCGTGTGCTTATCTGGTTTTGAGCAGGTCACGTATTTCGGTGAGCAGCTTCTCTTGTGCGGGTGGTTCCGCAGGGGCTTTTTCTTCCTTCTTTTTCATCGAGTTCATGCCATGTGGCGCTTAAGGACCACAAAATTATCGTATGCGGCACCTGTTTTTGCAATATTTCTTGACAGGGCAAGCACTTAACAACGGTTTTTCACGCTCGCGGAAGCTGCGCCGCGGCCCACTTTCACGCCGCCTCGAAAGGTGTGGCGCCCGTGGCGCGGGTTCTCGGTTTATACTGCTCAGCCAAACGGACCACGGGGGCAAACCCATGACGGCGGCGGCGATCAGGCAAACCAGCTCGTATAGCGAATCGGAATGGCGGATGCGCGTCGACCTCGCGGCCTGCTACCGGCTGACCGCGCATTTCGGCTTCAGCAACATCGTGTGGAATCACATCACGGCGCGTGTACCCGGTGAAGAAGAGCACTTTCTGCTGAACCGCTTTGGCATGCGTTTCGACGAGGTCACGGCATCCAGCCTGGTCAAGCTGGACATGGACGGCAACGTGCTCGAAGGCCCGCAGGACCTCAACATCACGGGCTTTGTCATCCACAGTGCGATTCACGCCGCGCGCAAAGACATCGTGTGTGTCATGCACACGCACACGCCGGGCGGCCTGGCAGTCGCGGCGCTGGAGTGCGGTTTGTTGCCAGTGGTCCAGGATGCAATGATGTTCTACAACCGCATCAGTTATCACGACTACGAAGGGCTTTCCACTGACATGGAAGAACGCGCGCGCCTGGCCGCCAATCTTGGCGAGCACTTCGCCATGATCATGCGCAACCACGGTCTGCTTACCGCGGGCAAAACCGTGGCCGAGGCGTTCATTCGCATGTACTACCTGGAGCGCGCATGCCGCGCCCAGGTAGACGCCATGTCCACGGGGCAGAAACTGAAGCTGCCGCCACCGCAAGTCTGCGAGCAGGCGGCGGGGCAATATGGCGACTTCTGGCCGGGTAAATACGAATGGCCCGCGCTCGTGCGGCTGCTGGACGCGAAAGATCCCTCCTACAAGACCTGAGAGACACAACTTGGACGTACTTGTCGTCAACTGCGGCAGCTCGTCGATCAAGGCCGCGGTCGTTGCGGCGCATACAGGCGACAAACACGTTACGGCGCGGATAGGCCGCCTCAACTCCGACAGCGCTGACATACTCGTCAACGACACCAGGCTCGGGTCGCAGAAGTTTTCGAATCCGGCCGAGGCGCTGCAGCATCTGCTGCCATTGATGTTGCAGGCACTGCCGGCGGATGCTCACATCGAAGCCGTGGGTCATCGCGTTGTGCACGGCGGCACGCGCTTCACCACGCCGGTCGTGCTCGATGCCGCGGCGCAAAACGAGATCGCCGCGCTCGCACCGCTGGCGCCGTTGCACATACCCGCCAACCTCAGCGGCGTCGACGCCGCGCGGCAAGTCCTGCCGGACGCCAGGCACATCGCCGTGTTCGACACCGCTTTTCATGCCACGCTACCGCGCCGTTCCACCACCTATGCCGTCGACGACGAGCTCGCGCGTAAACACGGTGTGCGCCGTTATGGCTTTCACGGCATAAGCCACGCCTATGTCGCGCGCCGCGCTGCCGAGTTTTTGCAAAGCGATCTGCGCGACCTGCGGCTCGTCACGTGCCATCTCGGCAACGGCTGCAGCGTCACGGCTGTCGAGTACGGGCGCAGCATCGAAACCAGCATGGGGATGACACCGCTCGAGGGGCTGGTCATGGGCACGCGCAGCGGCGACATCGGCGCCGGCGCTTTGCTGCATCTGATGCGCGAGGAAGGGCTCGATGCAGCACAGATGGATGAGCTACTCAACAAAAGCTCCGGTCTGAAAGGTCTTTCCGGCCGCGGTAACGACATGCGCGAGATCGAGGCAGGCGCCGAAGAGGGTGACGAGCGCTGCCGCCTCGCCATTCAGATCTTTGCCCACCGGCTGCGAAAATACATAGGCGCGTACGCGGCGGTAATGGGTGGCGTCGACGCCATCGTTTTCACCGGTGGCATCGGTCAGAACAGCGCGCTGATACGCCATCGCGTCGCCCAGCGGCTGGCTTTTCTCGGCGCGCGCATCGATGAGGACGCGAATCGCGATGCGCGCGTCGATCATCGCACACCGGTGCGCGATTTTTCGAGCCCGCACAGCCGCACGCGGCTGTTGGCGGTGGCAACGGACGAGGCGCATGAGATCGCGCAACAAGTGGCGCTCACCGTTGCCAGGCGCGACCAGCCTGCCGACAGACAGTCCATCCCGGTCTACATCTCCGCGCGTCACGTGCACCTGACCGAAGAGACTGTGGAAACACTGTTTGGCACAGGCCATCAGCTCACCGTGCACAAAGCGTTATCACAGCCGGGACAGTTTGCCGCCAAAGAGAAAGTGACGCTCACCGGCCCCAAACGAAAACTGGAAAATGTGCGCATCATCGGCCCGACACGCGCACGCGATCAGGTCGAGATCTCGCGCAGCGACGAGTTTCACCTCGGGCTCGACGCGCCGGTGCGCGGCTCGGGCGACCTGGACAACACGCCCGGCATCACGCTGTGTGGGCCGGCGGGCTCGGTCACCATAACGGAAGGCGTGATCTGCGCGTGGCGGCACATTCACATGACGCCGGAAGATGCAAAACGCTTTGGCGTGAACAACAAGGACATCGTCGATGTCGCGATCGAAAGCGAGGGGCGCGACCTCGTGTTCGGTGACGTGCTGGTGCGCGTGAGCCCGAAGTACAAGCTCGAGATGCACGTCGATACCGATGAAGGCAACGCCGCCGAGCTCATTCAGGGACAGGCCGGCACGCTGTTCGAGCTTGCGCCGACAGGAAGAACCGGCCACCTCACCCGCCGCAGCACCGCCTATGATACTGCCTGAGGCGTCGGCCAACGGCCCCGATAAACGCCTGCACACGAGGGCACAACGATCAGTCCGTGCGGTGCAATACGCTGCGCTATTGCGCCCTACGTGTTGGCATTGTGCTTCATCCGGCAGCAGGAGACGCGATCTGCGTGTGGCGACACATCCGCATGACGTCGGAACGGCGTTCCTTAGTACCTTACCAGTGAAATCTTGGACAAAAAGACCAAGAATTTCTCCACCGGCGGTCGCGCCGGGGTGAGGCGGACTTTTCCACGCCTTGTCCACGGCCGCGCGCCTCAAACGCCGGCGTTGCGGTGGGCAAGGGGTGGGAAAGTCCGCCGTTGAAGAGGCACATCTTTGGTTCCGGCTAGGCCGGGTTAGGGGTTCGGCCGGAAACAAGTTTGCATTTCTCGGCGGGTCGCTCCTGCGCGTCCTGCGCCCGCGACACTGGCACATCCATGTGCGGCGCAGGCGCCCGTGTGGCAAGGCGCGAGGCAGGCGAATAGCCGGCTATTTAACCGCTGAAGCAACGCCGCCACGCGGGATGGATAGACGTCGCACAGGGA
>JBPCXK010000713.1:0-3295 GCA_051008635.1 Gammaproteobacteria bacterium | reverse complement strand
GGCAGCGCATCTTGGACGCGCGGCCTTGGACCATAGGGCCGGCTATGCTCCGGCGGCCGGGCGTCCAACATGCGCAGCCTGCTTGCCCCAAAATTCCAAATCCTGGTGAGAAATGCGGGCTAGTGGGGATCGGGTTCAGTTTGCTTTGATTTGCGGGTAGGTAGTTCGCGCAGCCGTCTTTGCTAGGGCAGCAGAAATCTCACGAGCGTGATGACGATTGATGCAATCACGATCTGCAGGATCACGATGCCCCAGTCTTCGAAGAATCCTTTCATTGGGTGTCCGTCGCGTCGAAGTAAGGTGCGAACACTGTGACATACCGCCGTTTCGCGAACCATGATGGATTGCACAAGTGCTCTGTGACTAATCACCTGACGCTGTAAGTGAGTACTTCGTCACGGTTTGGTAGATGACAGCCGCTGGCTGCTATAGTCTTGGCAGTGGTTTGACACTGGAGCGATCAGATGGCGGAACCCGTAAGAGTCGACTCGCATGTACACCTCTACCGCACGGCGGAGGAGGGTGCGGCTGAAAAAGATGGTTATGAGATCTGGGAGTATGGCGAGAAGCCCGGCGTCGAGCTGAGCAAAGACACTGGCACCGTCGATGAAGTCGTTGCGGCGATGGGCAAGGCCGACATCGCGAAGGCGATTGTCGTTAATCTGTTTTCTGCGAACGCCAGCCGCGAGGCCGAGACCGCAAAACTGCCGCCAGATTTGAGCGAAAGCAAACGCCGCGTCGCCATGAGCGGCGTTGACGCCGAGATCGTCGGCCAGCTTGTGGAGTTCAATCTGTGGGCGTGCAAGCTCGCGCAGCGCCATCCGCAGCTCGTGGCCTTTGTGGCCGCTGACGCTGTGGCACTGCCCGGCGAAGCGGGTGCCGCGCACGTGCGCGAGATGGTGGAGGATCATGGAGCGCGTGGCGTCAAGCTGCACGGCGCTTTCCAGGGCTTCAACATGTCGGACGAGCGTTTGTGGCCCACGTACCGCAGTTGCGAGGAGCTGGGAATTTCCGTCATCGGTCATTCCGGTCCGGACCGCGGCGGTGCGGGCTTTGCCGAGCCGCGCGCGTTCGGTGAGATGCTCAAAGCATTCCCGAAGCTTCCGGTGGTGCTTGCCCACATGGGCGGGGCGACCTGGGATCAGGCTCTGGAGATTGCCCAGGCCTATCCCAATGCCTATTTCGATTGCTGCGAGATCATCGAATGGACCGACGCGACCAACGGCCCCACCGAGCAGCAGCTCGTGCGGCTGATCAAGGACATCGGCCCGGAGCGCGTAATGATGGGTTCGGACTATCCGTGGTACGACCTCGATCAGACGGTCGAGCGTGTAATGGAGCTGCCGTTACTCGCGGCTGAAGAAAAGGAAGGCATCATTGGCGCGAATGCAGTGCGGATTCTGGGCTTGTAGACGCATGAGCGAAGCAAATGCTGAAAGCCGGGCGCTTCCCAAGCCTTATCGGGCGACGTTCGGCTTCACGGCACTACGGGCCCCGAACGCCACTGCCATCCAGTTGTCGTAGAGCTGCCGCGTGTTGGCGTTGAAGGTCTTCATGTGCGCGTCGGCCTCGGCGGCGAAGCGGGGCAGCGCGTTCGGGCCGAGTTCGCTTTCGAGCGCTTCCATGTAGGCAGGCACCTCGCCCCATTCGTTGACCGTGTCGGGCGTGAGCTCGACGTGATACTGAATCCCGAGCGCGGCGGGTCCGACTGCCATCGCCTGTACGCGGCAGCGCTGCGTCGACACCAGCACCTGCGCGCCGTCCGGTGGCCGTTTTACTTCTGCGCTGTGCCATTGGAGGCACTTCATCGTGGAGGGCAAGCCTGAGAGGAACGGGCTTTTGTGGCCCGCCACCGTAGTGTCGACCGTGAGTATGCCGACCTCCGGCTGGTCGCAGCGCCCGACCTCGCCGCCGAGTGCTTCGGCGAGTAATTGATGGCCGAGGCACACGCCGAGATAGGGCAGCTTACGTTCCTCCATGGCTTCGCGAATCGCCGACTTTTCGGGCTTGAGCCATGGGTATTGGTCCTCTTCCCACACATCCATCGGCCCGCCGAACACCCATAACGCGTCGTACTGATCCAGCGCCGGTATGGGCTCGCCCTTGTCGAGCTCGATGGCGTCCCACTCGATGCCATCTTCGTCCAGAAAATCGCGGAAGATGCCTGGATGCTCGATGGCGATGTGCTGGAACACGAGTATGCGCGGCTTGGCTTTCATGCCGTGGCTTCCTGGTAGTGTTGTGGCCATATGCGTTGTACTGTGGGCCGCGCGCGCGCGCGATCACACAATGCGGCGATTGTCGGGCAGCGTGCGAGCACCACCGCCGGTTGTGGATGCCACTGGACGAGCATCAGCAGATAGATGTCCGCGGCGCTAAAACGCTCGCCCAGCACGTAAGGTCCGTTGATTTCCTGCTCGACGATGTCAAAACCCCGATCCAACTCGCGCAGCCCCGCATCCTTCACCGCCTGCGCGCAGGTCGGATCGGCGGTGTACCGATCCGGGTAGTAGTAACGCAGATCACTCTCGTACAAGTGCACCGAGAAGAAAAGCAGCCAGCGATAGGCCTGCGCGCGCGCCGGATCGCCCGGCGCCGGCAGAAGCCCGGCCTGCGGGTGACAATCGGCTATGTGCAACATCATGGCCGCGGATTCGGTCATCACCGATCCGTCGGGCAGGGCAAGCGCGGGGATTTGCGCGCGCGGGTTGATGGCGAGAAATTCGGGCTTGCGATGCTCGCCCTTGTCGGTATCGATGATGATGCGCTCGTACGCTGCGCCGGCCTCCTCGAGCGCCACCTGGGGCGCGAGTGCGCCGGTATTGTCCGACCAGTAGAGTTTGTACATGAGCATTCCGCCTGTGGATTCCCATTGATAGCGTTATTTTGCGCCAGACTCGCCGCGGTATGAAATACTCATTTCGGGTACTTCGCTTGCTAGAATTGCGCGCGTGAAGGAGATCAAATTTCCATCCGGCGAAGCCGTGCCCGCGCTGGGGCAGGGCACGTGGCACATGGGCGAGAAGGCCGCGCGGCGTTCGGACGAGGTGGCGGCCCTGCGGCTGGGGCTCGATCTCGGCATGACGCTGATCGATACCGCCGAGATGTACGGCAACGGCGGTGCCGAAGAGGTGACTGCGGAGGCCATCGCCGGGCGCCGCGACGAAGCTTTTGTGGTCAGTAAGGTTTATCCCCACAACGCGAGTAAGCAGGGCGCCATCAAGGCTTGCGAGCGCAGCTTGCGGCGCTTGAATACGGATCGCATCGATTTGTACTTGCTGCACTGGCGCGGCGG
>JBPCXK010000712.1:0-11586 GCA_051008635.1 Gammaproteobacteria bacterium | reverse complement strand
CACCCCTTGCCCACCGCAACGCCGGCGTGTGAGGCGCGCGGCCGTGGACAAGGCGTGGAAAAGTCCGCCTCGCTTGTGCGCGACCGCCGGCTGAAAATTCTTGGTATTTTTGTACAAGATTTCAGTGCTAAGGTACTAACGTCGGCAGTCGCTCCGGCAGATTCACGCCGTATTTGGGATCGTATTCGACCGCGACCAGATACAAGCCGGCGGCGTTAGCGGTCACACCCCCGCGGGTCCGGTCGCGAACCGCCAGCAACTCCCGGGCCCACGCCACAGGACGCTCGCCCGTGCCGATGGCCATGAGCGCGCCGGCGATGTTTCTCACCATGTGGTGCAAAAAGGCGTTGGCGCGCACGTCGATGTAGACAAAATCGTCCTGGCGGCTGACCTCGAGTTCGTGGATGGTCCGCACCGGATTTTTGGCCTGGCAGGCGAGCGCGCGAAAACTGGAAAAATCATGCTCGCCGAGCAGCACTCTCCCGGCACGCTGCATGAGGGTGGCGTCCAGCGGTTTGCGCTCCCAGCATACTTTGTCACGCAACAGCGCCGGGCGCACCCAGCGATTGGAGATTACGTAGCGGTAACGCCGTGAACGCGCGCGGAAACGGGCGTGGAAATCGTCACCAACGGGGCTCGCCCAGATGAACCCGATATCTGGCGGCGCGTTGACGTTTGCGCCCAGGACCCAGGAACGCGCCGTGCGCTCGGCGCTGGTCTCGAAATGGATCACCTGCCCCAGCGCGTGTACGCCGGTATCGGTGCGGCCCGCGCAGACCACTCTTACATCGTGATCGGCCACCACCGACAGCGCGTGCTCCACGCGCTCCTGCACGTTGGGCGCACCGGGTTGAGCCTGCCAGCCGAAATACTGCGCGCCGTCGTACTCTACAGCTGCCGCGATTTTCATGACCTAACACCGCATGTTGCACGAGGGATCCGGTAGCTGGGTGCGGGCTGGACGGCCAAAAAAAAACGAGACCGCCACTTTCGTAGCGGTCCCGCATGGTAATGGAAACAAAACTTTAGAACTGCCCCGGCAGGGCTCGCGCAATCGTCAGGCGATTTGCGTCATCAGCTCCTGCGCCTCGTTGCGCTGGTTGGAATTACCGTCCTTGATGACTTCCTCCAGCGTGCTGCGCGCGCCCTCGGAATCCCCCATATCCATATACGCCTTGGCGAGATCGAGCTTGGTGCCGACTTCATCTTCCAGCGAGGGCAGTTCGTCGTCGAAACCGATATCGTCAGGTATCGAAAGTTGCTCCGTCGCCTGCTGCATGTCGATCTCTTCGGTGGAGAACTCCTCGACATCGAACGAACCGGAATCGCCGAATACCGCGGGCTGCTCCTCGGTAAGGTCCATGTTAATGTCCAACGCCGCGATGGCTTCGTCGTCCTCGACATCCTCGCGCAACACTGTCTCGACACCTCCGCTCAGGTCGCTGTCCAGCGCTATGTCGAGCCCGTCTTCGGTTGGATGGCCAGTGAATGTGTCCTCATCGATGCCAAGGCCCATCTCGGCCCTGTCGATAATCTGGGTCATCTGTGTAGACTCGGGCTCCGCATCGAGACCTACAATGCCCTCATCGAGGTCAAGATGCTCGGATTCCGGGAAGGCCAGATCGGTGGTCTCGGATACAGGCCGCGTAAAATCCAGGGCCTCCGTGCTCTGGCCGTTATCGATGCTGGCGTCGAGCGACTCGGTTTCAACATCCCCGGCGCCAATGTCCGTGCCAGGAATCTCCATGGAGTTCGTCTCATCATCGGACATGTCGAAATCGAGTCCCTCCCCGGTTGAGATGTCAGACAGTTCGTCGGGCGCCTCAACGGTGCGGGCGTCGAGATCGAAGTCCTGCATGTCGAATTCCAGAACATTGCTATCGTCGCCGACCTGTGCCGTGCTCTCATCGGCGGCCAGGTGACGGGTGGACGCATCACCGTCGTCGTTAGCCCCAAACAGAGTGCCGCCCACCACAGCTGCACCCGCGGCCGCTACGCCCAAACCGACCGGGCCCGGCTGCTCTGCCGTCGGATTGTCGATTTCGGACTCTAGCTCCTCGGTGCCGAGCACTTGGGTGGCCTCGAATCGGGCCTCGTTCGTGTTCTGCTCGGTAGACAGATCAAAGTCCGGCCCCGCGCCCGCGAGGCCGCCGAGATCATCGGCCCCCAGGTCGATGTCAGCGCTCTCCGGTTTCCTGGGGGCGAAGTCTTCAACACTCAGACCACCAGCGTCTGCGCCGCTAAACAGCGCGTTCCCCGGGCTGATCTCCTTGCCCATAGCCACCACGCGCTCCCACAGCATGCCTGTGCCCCCGTTGAGCTTGGCGTGAAGCTCTTGCGCCAACGTGTCGAATTTCTCCTTGTCCTTACCGCCGTAGTAGGTCTCGAGGAGCTTGACACGATAGTCATTGCGCTCAGGGTTCTCAGCGATGGCATTGGTCAGCAGTTCCTCAGCCTGCTGATGCAGGCCATAGGCGATGTAGACGTCCGCCTCGGCGACGGTGTCATCATTGATAATGTCATCCTGCTCGCTTGCGGCCTGCTGCAACGCCTCCTGGTCTTCGGGTGTCAACATCACCTGCGCGGTGTCGCCGCTTGGTTCCAGCGCGCCAAAGTCCGGCGCCGGCGTCTCGAGGGTTGGCGCCTCTTCGTTTTGGAAACCTGCTCGCTCGTCGAGGAGATCGGACGGTAAGCCCATCTCCGGCATGGCGATATCGCCCTGCGCTGCCTCGGCGGCCTTGAGCTCGTCAAGGTCCACAGTCACAGCCCGGTTTTCCATGCTCCTTCTGATCCCCATCCATATCAACGACAGCACCAACAGACCGGCCCCGCCGGCCGCTAGCAGGCCCATGGGATTGGTAAACAGATCTTGCAGAAGAGTGGACTGATCGGCTTGTGTCACCACGGTGTCCTGGTCGACAACCGCTTCCTGCTCAGTCGGTTCAGTGGCCGCCGCCTGGGGCTCGGGCTGCGTTTCTTCAGGGGTCGTGGTTTCCTCTACTACCGGCTGTGCCGGCGGCTCGACCGCTGCAACGGTTGTCTCTGCGGTCTCCGGAGCTTGCTCGGCAGGCTCCGCCTCAGTCGTCTCATCCGGTTCAACAGCAGTAGTGGGCTCCTCGGCCGCTTCCGAAGGCGTTGTCGCCGGCGCCTCGGGCTCCTCTACAAACGCCACCGCCTCCCCGGTAGGCGCCGTCTCGGTTGCCGGCGCTTCGGGCTGAGCAGCCTCAGCTGCTTCGGCCTCGGAAAGCTGTTGCTGAAGTTCGGCCAGCTGCTCGTTCTGCAGATCGATAATGCGTTCGTTCTTGGTCAGCATCTCTTCGAGCTCGGAGATTTTCTCGCCAAGATCCTGATTTTCCTGCAGGCGCGATTCCGCCAACTCTTTGGCCAGGGCCAGATCTTTCTCGAGTGCGGTTGCGTCCTCGTTTACGCCCGCCTGGGCCACCTCCTGGGGTACTGCCTGGCTCTCGCCGCTGACGATCTCGAGGCGGCCATCGTCTATCGCCGGCGGGGCGGGTGCGGGCGTCGTCTCTGTTACCAGCCCGGGAGTTACTGCACTTCCCGCCGCCGTCTGGTCGGCGAGCAGCTCCTCGATATTGGGTTCTTCCGCATCCGAAAAGTCGGGCGGCTCTTCATAGGCCACACCCGCAGCAGCAGCCGGCGAAGTCGGCGGCTGGCTTGCGAGCAGACCCTTGAACTCGCGCCACAATGCATTCTGACGCCGTACTTCGGCAATCGCCTCGGACCGGCTCAGTTCCAAAGCTTGTGAAGTGTCCGGGACGCGCAGGATTGCGCCTGCCCGCAGATTGTTGACGTTGCTGTCGAAGAAAGCGTCCGGATTAGCGCGCAGAAAAGCGAGCATCATCTGCTGTACACCCGCGCCTTGACCGTATGCCTCGACGACTCGCGATAGGGTATCGCCCGGGCGCACTTCATAGTCCCCTGCGCCGGGGGCTGGCGGCTCTTCCACCGCGGCCACCTGATCCAGCGGCGGGCCGATGTTGGACTCCCCGAACTGGCTCTCCGGCACCATTTCCGTCACCGACGCCTCTTCCGCAATAACGATTGCCTCGCTTTCCGCGGAGGGCAAAGGCTGAAACACCGGCTGCGGCTGGCCGTCCTGTGCAGTCTCGTCGAAGACGATAGTGACTTCCTCTGGCACCGCTGCCGGCGCCTCGCCGATTGTTTCAGTGGATTCGGTGAAAGTGATTGCTTGCGGCTGCTCGCTAAACGTGATCTCAGGCTGTTGCGTCGGCTCAGCGGGGGCAGGTTCAGTGATCCCGACGGTGGGCGCGTCAGGCTCGGTGAAGCTGATTTCTTCCGGCGGCTCGACTAAGAATGGCTCCGGCAGTGGCGCCGGGGCGGGAGCGGGGGCGACTTCGATGGTTGCCGGTTCCTGCGTCAACGCCGGCTCAGGCGTCACGACAGGCGCTTGCAGCCCTGCTACCGGCCGCTGTTCCATGAGCACCGGCGGGTCGAGCAGCAACGTGTACTCGCGCAACAATCTCCCTTTTGGCCAGCGCACCTCGACGAGAAAATTCAGAAAGGGCTCGCGCACGGGGTCCGAGGTGGTCACGCGTATCGCGCCCCGATCGTTCTCGAGCAAAACCGGCTCGAACTCCAGCTTGTTCAGTATCACCGGCCGGTCGATACCAGCGCGCTCAAAGGCTTCCGGGCCTGCCAGGGTGATCTGCATGCCCTCGATATCGCTTGGCCTGACGGAGAGCAGCTCGATCTCGGCTTGCAAGGCCTGGTTCAGGCCGGTGTCAACAGAAATGTCACCAAGACCCAGACTCCATGCCATTCCAGGCGTCAGTAGCAACGACAGGGCCACGCCCCGGGCTATCTTCCTCACTTTTACTGCCCTCTTGTTTAGCATCGAAGAGTTGAAATTACCCCTTATAAATTCCATGCTTATCGGATACATATGAGGTTTTTTAAAGATTAGTTTTAATAAAGTCCCTCTAAGTATCGGTTCTGAATGTATATTATATATACTTTTTTATCAAAATTTCAGCAATTTGAACACTATTGAGTGCGGCGCCCTTACGCACGTTGTCACTCACCACCCAGAGGTTCAGGCCGCGCGGATGAGAAATGTCCTCGCGGATACGGCCGACGAACACGTCGTCGCGATTTGCGCCCTCGGTAACGGCGGTCGGGTAACCGCCGTCCTCGCGCTCGTCGATAACCGTTACACCTGGCGCTGCTTTGAGCAAGGCCCGCGCCTCGGCGGCCGTAATCTTGTCGCGCGTCTCGCAATGCACGGCCTCGGAGTGTCCGTAGAACACCGGGACACGCACGGCCGTCGGATTCACGCGGATGCTGTCGTCGCCCAGAATCTTGCGCGTCTCCCACACCATTTTCATTTCTTCTTTGGTGTAGCCGTTGTCCATAAACTTGTCGATGTGCGGCAGTGCATTGAAAGCAATCTGCTTGGGGTAGACCTCGGCGTCTGTTTCTTTGCCATTGAGTAACTGCGCGGTTTGACGCGCCAGCTCTTCGACTGCTTCCTTGCCGCTACCGGAAACCGCTTGATAGGTGGCGACATTGATGCGCTCGATCCCAACGGCATCGTGCAGCGGTTTCAAGGCGACCAGCATCTGAATCGTCGAACAGTTCGGGTTGGCGATGATGTAACGGTTTTGATACTCAGCAACCGCGTGTTCGTTGACCTCCGGCACCACGAGCGGGATGTCGTCGTCGTAGCGAAACCGCGACGTGTTGTCGACCACCACGCAACCCGCATCCGCGGCCTTGGGCGCATAGATTTCCGAGATAGAGGCGCCGGCCGAAAACAAACCAATCTGAGCTTTGGCAAAGTCGAAGTCCGCCGTATCGCCGACTTTGAGCTGCTTTCCGTTGTACGCGACGCGGCTGCCCGCCGAACGGCTGCTGGCGAGCGGATAGATATTGTCGACGGGGAACTCGCGTTCCGCGAGTACGGAAAGCATGGTCTCCCCTACTGCGCCGGTGGCGCCGACCACGGCGACGTTGTAAAGGTTGCTTAGATTACTCATTGGGATGCTTGCATTTTTTGTGGTTGACTGTGCAGAGCGTCCACGACGGCGTCGCCCATTTCTGCGGTACGAACGAAATCCGCGTTCGGCGGCGCGATGTCTGCGGTGCGTAGCCCGTCATCCAGAACACGGCCGACCGCCTGCTCGATCTGATCGGCCAGCGCCGCCTGTGCGAACGTGTAACGCAGCATCATCGCCAACGACAGGATCGTGGCCAGCGGATTGGCGAGCCCCTTGCCCGCGATGTCCGGCGCAGAGCCGTGTACCGGCTCGTACATACCCTGATTACGCGAGTTCAGCGAGGCCGATGGCAGCATACCGATGGACCCGGTGAGCATCGCAGCGACGTCGGACAAGATATCGCCAAACAGGTTACCGGTTACGATGACGTCGAACTGCCTGGGGGCACGCACGAGCTGCATGGCCGCGTTATCGACGTACATGTGCTCTACTGCTACGTCTGGATAGTCCGCCGCGACGCGGGTCACGGTCTCACGCCACAAGCCGGAGACCTCGAGCACGTTCGCCTTGTCGACTGAGCACAGGCGCCGCTCGCGTTTGCCGGCTATGTCAAAAGCCACGCGCGCCGCACGCTCTACTTCGCTCTCGCGATACACGAGCGTGTTGAAACCCTCGCGCTCGCCACTTTCAGTTTCACGAATACCTCGCGGCTCGCCGAAATAAATTCCACCGGTCAGCTCGCGCACGATGAGAATATCCAGCCCGCGCACGAGCTCGGGCTTGAGCGACGACGCATCGGCAAGCTGCGGGTACAACAGCGCCGGGCGCAGATTGGCAAACAGGTCGAGTTCCGCACGCAGTTGCAACAGGCCTTTTTCCGGGCGCAGCTCCCGTGGCAGGTTATCGTACTGCGGCCCACCTACGGCGCCCAAAAGGATCGCATCGGCCCTGCGCGCGCGCTCCAGCGTCGCGGCTGGCAGCGGTGCGCCTTCGGCGTCATATGCTGCGCCGCCGACCGACGCATGCTCAATCTCCAGCGACAGGTCGAAATCGCGCCGCAGGGCATCGATGACCTTGATGGCCTCGGCAACGATCTCCACGCCAATGCCATCGCCGGGCAATACCAGCAACTTATGGCTCATAACCTTTTGGAGGGGAATGCAATAAAGGGATCGTCCATGAGATTTTTACAGCCAAACGCCGCTGGCGCGAGGGTTGGCGTAGAGCAAGAGATGAGTCAGGGTCCTGTAGAAACAGTGGTCGATAGCGCGGGCACCAGTAGAGACGTAATATTGTACCCGCTTTTGCGATGCCGCGCCTCCCGCAGCCATGCGCATGCGGGCTAGCCCGCATAGCTCACCACGATGACGGCGCTGGCTTGATCTTTGATTTCACAACGAATTTTCTTCTTCTCGGAAATACGACCTGTATTCCTCGTTTCAGAAAATGCCTAGTGAAATCAAATCTCTGCGCGATCATCTCGCCCGGCGGTGAGCTATGCGGGCTAGAACAGCCAGGGGGCCTCGTGTTTGCGGCGCTGCTCATAGCGGCGGATCTCGTCGGCGTGGTGCAGGGTCAAACCGATTTCGTCCAGGCCGTTGAGCAAGCAATGTTTCCGGAAGTCATCGATTTCGAACCCGAGCGTGTGGCCATCCGGCAACGTGAGCGTCTGCGCACACAGATCGGCGGCCAGGCTATATCCGGGCGTTGCATGCACAGCCGCAAACAGGGCATCTACTTCCGATTCGCTCAGGACAATGGGTAACAACCCGTTCTTGAAGCAATTGTTGAAGAAAATATCGGCAAAGCCAGGCCCTACGACAGCGCGAAAACCATCATCCATAAGCGCCCATACGGCGTGTTCGCGCGAGGAACCGCAGCCGAAATTCCTGCGCGTAAGCAATATGGACGCGTGCTCGTAGCGCGGTTGATTGAGCACGAAATCGGGGGCGGGGCGGCGTTTACCGTTATCGACCTCGGGCCCGCCAGCGTCCAGGTAACGCCAGTCGTCGAACAGATTGGGACCAAAACCGGTGCGCTTTACCGATTTGAGATATTGCTTGGGGATGATTGCGTCTGTATCGATATTCGCCCGGTCCATCGGCGCTACGATACCGTTTAATCTTGTAAAAGCTTTCATCACAGCTCCCGGACATCCACGAAATGACCGGCCACTGCGGCGCCCGCCGCCATCGCCGGACTGACCAGATGCGTGCGCCCGCCCTGCCCTTGCCTGCCTTCGAAGTTACGGTTTGAAGTCGACGCGCAACGCTCGCCGGGCTCCAGTCGGTCGGCATTCATGGCCAGGCACATGGAACAACCGGGCTCGCGCCACTCAAAACCGGCGGCGGTGAAGATTTTGTCCAACCCCTCTTGCTCGGCCTGACGTTTGACCGGGCCCGAGCCTGGCACCACCATCGCCAGCTTGACGTTGTCCGCTACCGAACGCCCTTTCGCGATCTCGGCGGCTGCGCGCAGATCTTCGATGCGCGAGTTGGTGCACGAACCGATGAACACTTTGTCGATCTGAATCTCGCTGATCGGCACGCCCGCCGCCAGACCCATATAGTCGAGCGCACGCCGCATGCCATCGGCGCGCGTGGCGTCGGACTCCTCTCCAGGATCTGGCACACAGGCGTCGATGGAAGTCACCATCTCGGGCGACGTGCCCCAGGTGACCTGTGGCTTGATGCGTGCCGCATCGATGGTCACGATATGGTCGAACACCGCGTTCTCGTCAGATTCCAACGTTCTCCATGCTGCCGTGGCCAGTTCCCACTGCTCGCCGCTCGGCGCATAAGGTCGACCTTTGAAATAATCAATTGTCGTTTGATCGACAGCGATCATGCCGGCGCGGGCGCCCGCCTCGATGGCCATGTTGCAAACGGTCATACGGCCTTCCATCGACAAGGCCCGAATCGCCTCGCCGCCGAACTCGATCGCATAGCCCGTGCCGCCGGCGGTGCCGATCTCGCCGACAATCGCCAGCACGATGTCCTTTGCCGTCACCCCGGCGCCCGGCGTTCCATCCACCGCTACCTGCATATTCTTCGCTTTCTTGAACAACAGGCACTGTGTTGCCAGTACGTGCTCGACCTCGGAAGTACCAATGCCGATGGCCAGCGCCCCAAAGGCGCCGTGCGTCGACGTATGCGAGTCGCCGCAGACCACGGTCATTCCCGGCAAGGTTGCGCCCTGCTCCGGACCGATGACGTGAACGATTCCCTGACGCAGGTCGTTCATCTTGAACTCAGTGATGGCGTGGGCCTCGCAATTGCGGTCGAGCGTGTCGACCTGCAACTTCGAGACCGGATCGTCGATACCCTGATCCCGCGCCGTGGTGGGCACGTTGTGGTCCGCCACAGCCAGGACCGAATCCGGGCGCCATGGCTTGCGCCCGGCCAGGCGCAGACCCTCGAACGCTTGTGGTGAGGTGACCTCGTGCACCAGATGCCGGTCGATGTAAAGCAACGCGGTGCCGTCGTGCTCAGTGCGCACGACGTGGGCGTCCCACAGTTTGTCGTATAAGGTTTTTCCAGCCATCTCGCCAACTACATTACAAATGCGAGGCACGATGATATGCCGAATGCCCGGGGGTTTCCAAGCGCTCTCATCTGTAGCGCTCAGGCGGAGGCCGGGATGTCGGGTAGCCCGGTCTCGACGTGGGGGTTCTGCGCACGGTGACGCAGGGCATGATCCATGAGCACGACGGCCAGCATGGCCTCGGCAATGGGCGTGGCGCGGATGCCGACGCAGGGATCGTGGCGCCCGGTGGTGACGACTTCGGTCGGCTCGCCATGGATATCGACGCTGCGGCCGGGCAGCCGAATACTGGAAGTCGGCTTGAGCGCGATACCGACGAGAATATCCTGACCCGAGGAGATACCACCCAGCGTGCCGCCTGCATTGTTGCTCAGAAATCCCTGCGGCGTGATCTCGTCGCGGTGCTCTGTGCCCTTTTGCTCCACGCTGGCGAACCCCGCGCCGATTTCAACGCCCTTGACGGCGTTGATGCTCATCATGGCGCGGGCGATATCGGCGTCCAGCTTGTCGAAGGCCGGCTCTCCCAGCCCCGGCCGCAGGCCACTTGCAACCACGTTGATACGCGCGCCAATGGAGTTGCCCTCCTTGCGCAGCGCGTCCATGAAGGCCTCTATCTCCGGCACCCTGGCGGCGTCCGGGCAGAAGAATGGGTTGTTCTCGACCTCATCCCAGTCGAATTGCGCGGCCTTGATCGGCCCGAGCTGGGCGAGATAACCGCGCACCGTCATGCCAAAGCATTCAGCAAGATATTTCTTGGCGATTGCGCCGGCCGCGACTCGCATGGTCGTCTCACGCGCCGACGAGCGGCCGCCGCCGCGGTAGTCGCGCAGGCCGTATTTTTTGAAGTAGGTGTAATCCGCGTGCGCGGGCCGGAACGTATCCTTGATCTTGCCGTAGTCCCTGGGCCGCTGATCGCGGTTGTAGATGATCAACGCGATCGGCGTGCCGGTCGTCTTGCCCTCGAAGACGCCGGAAAGGATTTCGACTTCATCGGGCTCGCGGCGTTGTGTCGTGTGGCGGGTCTTGCCCGGGCGACGGCGTTCGAGGTCGGCCTGTAAATCGGCTTCGCCCAGCTCCATGCCGGGTGGACAACCGTCGACGATACCGCCGATCGCGGCGCCATGACTCTCCCCAAACGTGGTGAGGGTAAAAAGCTTGCCGATAGTGTTGCCAGACATGGCGCGCAATTGTAGCAAAGTTCGCCGGTACGACTGTGGGCGAGCCCACAGGCGCCGGGCGTGCTCAGAGGTCTTTGGCCGTGAGCAGAAACACCCCGCTGCCGCCGCGCTCGAAGTCCAGCCAGATGAACGGTAAATCCGCGTAGCGCCGCACGACGGCATTCGCGCTGTTGCCGGCTTCTGTCACAAGAATGCCTCGCGGTGTCAGGTGTTGTCCGGCCCCGGCGAGGATACGCGAAATCACATCCAGACCATCCTCGCCCGCCGCCAGCCCGAGCGCGGGTTCATGACGGAATTCGGGCGCAAGCCCAATCATCTCGGCAGCGTCCACATACGGTGGATTGCTGACGATAATGTCGTACCGCTCGCCCTCCAGGGCGGCGAACAAGTCGGACTCGAGCGCGCGAACCCGATCATGCAGGTCGTGCAAAGCGACGTTCTGGCGGGCAACGTCGAGCGCGTCGGGAGATATGTCCGCCAAATCCACGCGCGCCTCCGGAAAAGCATACGCGCAGGCGATGCCGATGCAACCGCTTCCCGCGCACAGATCCAGCACGCGGGTGACCTTTGCCTCATCGATCCACGGCGCGAAACCCTGCTCGATCAGCTCGGCGATGGGCGAGCGCGGCACGAGCACGCGTTCGTCTACATGGAACCGCAGACCCGCGAACCAGGCCTCACGCGTCAAGTAGGCGGCGGGTTTGCGTGACTCGACGCGCTCACGCAACAGCTTAGCGCATACGCCAACCTCATCCAGGCCCAGCGGGCGCTCAAGCGCGGCATCCGGGAAGCCGGGCGGCAACCCGAGGGCATGCGAAACCAGATACGTCGCCTCATCATGGGCGTTACCGATGCCGTGCCCAAACGTCAGGTCTGCTTCGAGCAAC
>JBPCXK010000711.1:0-3220 GCA_051008635.1 Gammaproteobacteria bacterium | reverse complement strand
GTCGAAGACCGGTCGAGCTGGCCTGCTAGAACAATCTGTCATGAAACCCAGCGCACAGAACGTTGCGATGACCGACAGCCAGCAAGGGTTGCGAGTTTTCCTTGAGGCCCTGCGCGCTTTTCGGATGGATGAGCGGCCTCTTGCGCAGCTACTCGACGAAATCGATCGTATCATTGGTGGTCACCAGGCCGCACAGATAGATCTGCTGGCAGCGCTGATTCAGGAGGATGCCAGTCACCCCTTGCCTACGGAGGCGTTTGAGGCGATCGAACGCCACCTCAGCATAAATAATCGTCGGGAGGACCTGGAAGAAGGCGAGCCGAAACCGGACGGGTCGATTGTCGAGTATGAGGGATCTGCCGCGTCGGCGAATTCCAGTCAGCTCGACTGTGGTGGCGATGCGCGAGCGCGCAAACCCGGGTACGCGTTGCCGAAGATTGCCGCTGTTGCAGGGCTGGCGGCGATAGGAATCGCTATTGTTGGGTATAGCACCTTCGACAAACGAGAGGCGCGCGGTGAAGATCCGGCACAAAGCGCCGTGTCAAGTGCGGCCGACACGAGCGAGGAGCCACTCGCCGCGGGGGCGGAGTCGGGCGAAGCGCCGCAGGAGACTAATGTCCTGCAAAGCGCCATCGTGCAGGCCGATGCAGATCGAGGCGCGGCGACCGACCCGGCGCCCCGGCTGAGCAGCGAAGCCTGGGAGCAGGCGCAGAGCCAGCTGCAGTCCGTCCAGCAGGAGCAGGCGCTGCTGGTTGCCAGGCTCGAGGCCCAGCGTGCCGAAACTGATGCCTTGCGCAGCGAGCTGGAACTGGCGAGGGGGCGCCTTGCCGAGCGAAGAACAGAGTTCAAGGATACACAGCAAGCGCTGCAGCTCGATCGGCAGCAAGCGAGCGAAGCGCGCGACGCTGAGATGGCGCGCCTGGAGGCCAAAGTCACACAGCTCCAGTCCGAAGTTGAAGAACGGAAGCGCGAAACCGAGGCCCTGGACCGGGAGAACCAGCAACAACGCACTGCGCTGCTCGCGAGCCTCGATGGGCTGCACCGGAACGAGCAACAACTCCAGCAGACGCTGGACGATCGTCGGAGCGAGCTTGCGGCGGCCGAAACAGAACTTCAGCAAACCCAGGCGGAGCTCGACCAAAGATTGGCGAATGAGGATCGTAGCGCCAGTGAAATAGGGAGTCTCGAAACCAGGGTCAGACGACTTCAGGCATCGATCGCCGCCGAGAGACGTCAAACCACGGTGCTGGAGCAGCGCAGGCAAGAAGAGCGTAGGGCACTGCTGGGCAAACTGGAAGAGCTCGAAGGGAGAGAAAAACAGCTGTGGCAGACGCTGGAGACCCGCAACAAGCAGTTCGAATCTGTGCAGGCGGAGCTGGCGTACGTGAAACAGCGCCATAGCCGGCTGCAGATCGAGGAGGAAAGATTGCGGGCGGAATCCGCGTTGGCCGCGCAGGAGGCAGAACAACCTCTGGAGTCAAACGAACCGCTGCTCGGTGATCAGCGCGTGGTCGAGCTGCTGGCGCTGGCCGCGCACCAGTTCGACGTTAAACGGCTCACGCTCCCGGTCGGCGATAACGCCCACGAAACTTATCAGAAAGTCTTGCAGTTGGCGCCCGAGCAAGAAGAGGCCCAAAGCGGCATTGGAAGAATCAAGGAGCAATACAAGGTATGGGCGGACAGCGCGGTGCAGAAAAGCGACTGGGGACGTGGGCGCAAGTACCTGGAGGCGGCGCTCGCGATCGACCCCGGTGACAATGAGCTGAAGTCGACGCTGCAAAAACTGAACAAGGCGCAGTCGGCGGCCGCGCAGCGGGCGGCGCAACGCAGGCAAGCAGTGCGGCTGGCTGCTCTGTTGGAGACGGCAACCGGCCAACTGGACGCGCAGCGGCTGGTAGAGCCGCCGGGCGATAATGCATGGGAGACGTTCAATAGCGTCATGGAAGTTGACGCAAACAATCCGCGCGCCCGCGAAGGCTTGCAGACTATTGCGGCCAGACTCGGGTCGACGGCAACGATCAAACAGCGCGAGGGCAAGCTGGAAGAAAGTCTTGCCATTACCGAGCACGGTCTTCGCGTCGCGCCGGATCACCCACAACTTCAGCAGCTCCGGGCAGCTCTCCGGAGTCAGCTCAAAGCACAGCAGACTGTGAAACCGCGCGCAGGGGTTGTTATCAACGAATTCATGGCCGCGAACTCTCAAACGATTTA
The DNA here is from genome assembly GCA_051008635.1 of Gammaproteobacteria bacterium. Taxonomy (GTDB): domain Bacteria; phylum Pseudomonadota; class Gammaproteobacteria; order JBPCXK01; family JBPCXK01; genus JBPCXK01. The sequence continues at coordinate 1,009 of JBPCXK010000711.1, read as the reverse complement.
CGATCCGCAAGGGGACTACGACGACTGGATAGAGCTGCGCAACACAACGGCTGACGCGATTGACCTAAGCGGTTATTACCTGACCGACAGTCCGCGTGAGCCGAAACAATGGCGTATCCCTGATGGGACGATAATGCCGGCTCGTGGTTATCTCATCATTTGGGCGGACGGTGACGCTTCCTACACCAATGTTTCCACGGCCGCCTACGAGCTGCATGCGAACTTCGATCTCAACCGAAGGGGTGAGCAGATCCTTTTGATCGACACCGACGAAAATGGCAACGCCGTCATCGACAGCGTGTCCTTCGATCGCCAGCGCCCGGATATTTCCCACGCGCGGGTTTCCGGTCGCGAAAGCGCGTTCAGGTCTGAAAACAGGCCGACACCGGGACGTACGAACTAATGCGCGCGCCCGAGGGGTGAAGGTTTGCCGAGCGTAAAGACACTGGACTTCACAGGGGAGCAGTTGATGAAGAAAAGGAAAAGAATCAGTTTGGGGGCGCTCATAGCGCTGACCATGCCTGTCATGCTGGTCAACCCGGCGACGGCCCAGCAATCCGGCTTGCTCGATACCTTGCTGGAAAATGGGGCGATCACCCAGCAACAGTACGAGCAGCTTAAGAGGCAGCAAGCCCAGGAGCCTCCGGCGGAAACGGCGGTCCCCGCAGACGCCGTGCAGGATGTGGTGGTAACTTCCAGGGGAGGGCTACGCGGGAGATCTCGCGACGGCGCTTTTTCCTACGAGCTGGGCGGGCGCATCATGGGCGACCTGGCAGTTTACGATGAAGACGTCCAGGAACTCGGTAACGGCAGCCAACTCCGTCGTGTCCGTTTTGACATCGAGGGCACCGCGTGGTCGGACTGGGGCTACAGCGTCGAGCTTGATTTCGCCGAGGACGAAGTCGAGATCAAAGACACTTTCCTGGAATACAATGGTTTTGAGCCTTTCAGGCTCCGGTTCGGCAACATAAAGGAGCCCTTTAGCCTGGAAGAGCAGACCAGCTCCCTT
>JBPCXK010000710.1:0-9336 GCA_051008635.1 Gammaproteobacteria bacterium | reverse complement strand
GTGCCGGAGCGTTCCAGAACACGCCGTCATCGGTTTGGCTCGTTCTGAACACAGCAATCACCGACATGTCACCGCTGACTGGATTCGACGGACTGCGCAGATGGCGCCCGCCATCGTCGGTGAAGCGGATGACTGGATTGAAATTAAACTCGTTCAGCTCGAGGCTCGGCGCCGTACCGACCGTACCGGCAGTCACGGCGTCATTTGCGTTGTCGCTCTGATCGGGCCAGCGAGCGACCACGTCGCCGTCGAGCACCGCATCGGTGCCCATATTCGCTTTCAGCCACAGTTGCAGGTTGTCGCTCACGCCGCCGGGTGCGGCAATGCCGAGTATCGCAGTCGTATAAGTCTCCGTGGCGACCGGGCTGGTGTTGCCCTGCAGATCAGTGGCGATCGCCCGCACGGTCGTGGTTTCGTTCAGCACAAACGGTGAGGTGAACCGGATCGAGGCCGTTGTCGGTTCACTGCCGTCCAGCGTATAGAAGACGGCATCGCAGTCGTTGTCCGGATCGCTGCAGCTCAGCGTGACCTGCACGGGCGTATCGAAATCGCCGCTGGCCGGCGTCGCCGACACGGTCGGCGCGGTGGAGGCAGGGCCGATCCGGTACAACCACGTCGCCGTGCGGCTCACGTTGCCCGCTGTATCCGTTGCAATGATGCGTACGATCGTGGTTACGCTCAGGGTGAACGGCGCGGTGAACTCGATCGATTCAGGGGTCGGTTCGGTGTCGTCCAGCGTATAGAAAATGCGGTCGCAGTCGTTGTCCGTGTCGAAGCAACTGAGCGACACCTGCACAGGCGCATCGAAGTCGCCGCCGGCAGGCGTTGCCGCCACAACGGGTATGCTCGGCGGCGGCGGTTCGTCGATGCCGTAGGTTTCGGTCACGGTCGCGCTGCGATTGCCCTGCGCGTCGAAGGCGAAGAACCGCAGCGTTGTCGTTTGCTCCAGCGAGATGGGTGCGGTAAACAGCCCCACCCGATCCGTGGGTTCGCTTCCGTCGATCGTGAAGCGTATGCCCGCGCAGTCGCCATCGGGGTCGGTGCAGGTCAGCGTCACCACCGTCGAGTTTTCGAATGTGCCCCCCGGCGGCGAAGCCGTCACGCTCGGCGCATCCGGCGTGACGACTACCGGCGCTATGTTGAAAGCAGCGCCGATCTGGGTACTGAGATTGCCGGCGGCATCCTGGGCAATCACCCGCAAGGCGGCGGGTTCGGAAATCGTGAAGGGCGCCGTGAACACGACGGATTGCGGCGTGGGCTGGCTGCCGTCCAGCGTGTAGAACAGCGCCACACAGTCTTCGTCCGGGTCGATGCACGTCAGGGTGATTTCCACCGGGCTGGTGAAGTTGCCGCCATCGGGCTGCACGATGGCGATGGGCAGCGCGGGCGGCACCAGGATCGTGTACTCGTCCGTGCCGACGGGTGAGGTTGTGCCGTCGATATCGACGCCGAGGTAGCGCACCGTCGTGGTTTGCTCGATCGTTATCGGGCCGTCGAACCGCGTCGATTCACTCGTCGGTGTGGTCCCGTCGAGGGTAAAGAAAATGGTGTCGCAGTCCCGTGCGCCGGTGCAGATCAGCGTAAGTTGCACGGGGTCGTCGAAGTCGCCGCCGGGCGGCGTGGCTTCGACCACCGGCGGCGCGGTCGGGTTGAGTAGGTAGTCCTCGGTTTCGATCGGGCTCGCTTCGCCGCTGGCATCCACGGCGATAAACCGCAGGGTGGTTGTCTCGTTGAGCGTAAAGGGTGCGGCGAACAGCAGCGAGGTGGTGGTCGGCGCGCCGCCGTCCAGCGTATAGAAAACCGATTCACAGTCGTTGCCCGGGTCCGAGCAATTGAAACTGACAGTCACCGGCTCGAAAAACACGCCCCCGGGTGGCGATGCAGCGACCGTGGTCGGCGCCGTCAGCGGCGATATCGGGCTTTCCAGCGCGCTGTCGGCTGTTGAAACCGGTGTCGATGCGAGGGCTGCGGCCGCCCGTTGCGCCGCAAGCCCTGTGGGAGCGGCTGCAGCCGCGAATAGAAGAGCGCCGTGGCTTGTCTCATTGGTATTGGTAGCTGACGCCGCTCCTGCGAGATTCTCCCTGATCGTCGCCGGCGCTGATGACGCCATGCTCGCCGGCGGATCCCACGCGGTGACGCCGTCCAGCGCTCGCTCGTTCGCCGCCGTATTCGGCAACGTGGTGAACAACGTCTGGTCCTGGACGTAGTACATCAGCCGCGGAACCGTGCCGACAGCGCCGTTGGCCTGCACCTGGGCCTTGGCCTTGGCGGAAAGCTCGATGCCCCAGACCTCCATGTAATCGGCGAAGTCCCGGCCGTCGACCAGCGATGCGGCGATGTAGAGAAAGTTGTTGCCGCCGAGAGGGTCGATGTCGATCGCTTCCTGGCGCGTGTAGGTTGAAAACCCCAGGTCGGCTGCCGCGGTGTTCCACTGCGTGTCCGACTCGATGGCGTCCCGAAAGATGCGCTGGAGCAGATACATCTTGGGGTAGATGTTCCAGGAGCCGTGGATGTAAACGAGCTGGACGTAGAAGGCCAGGCGCGCACTGCCGTTGGCGTAGCCACCCGGGTCCCCCCACATCGGGTGGTCGATGCTCGGCCCTATGTTGGTGCGTACCGCGAGCTGAAGCTGCGTAAAGGCGTCTCTGTGGTCGCCCCAACCCCGCGTCTCGGGGTGCACGGCCAGGCCCTGGTCGCGCGCCCATTCAAAGTTCATGTAAATGGGGAAGATATTGTTTTGCACTTCGCCGGCGCGCTTGTAGGGCATGAACCGGCGCGTTTGGAGGCCATGCCCCAGTTCGTGGCCCGGGAGCCAGCCCAGCGAAGCAATGGGGCTGCCGGAATCGAACGGATTGCCGGAGCAGCCGGCGCCGCAGGCAGCCTTGTTGTCCGAATTCATGTGGAACGTTGCCGGTAGTCTGTGGATCACCGGGTCGGTGCAGTCCAGGTTGCGGGCGGTGCAGAACGCGCTGACGTCCGGATCAAACGGACCCGCGGTCTCGCCAGTGAAACCAGCCAGGTTCAGATTGCGGCCGACCAGGTAGGTATTGACATTGTTCAGATAATCCACCACGTCATCCGTCGTATAGCCGTTGCTTTCATCGCCGTCGTGCCTGGCGAACGAGATCAGCATGTTCTCGCGCAGCGAATGAATCTCCACCGCAGCCGTTTCGATATCGGTCCAGTGGAAAACGCCGGCTTCCAGCTCCGTGAGGTATTGTTGGATCGACGGCGTCGAGAAATCGTTGATGAACGGGTGGCGCACCACGCCGGAGAACTCCAGCGTAAACGGCTGGGGGTTTTCGGCGACACCATCCGTGCGGATAAATAACGGAGCGCCGTACGGCGAGGAGAGGGTGTAGCTGGTGTTGGCCTCCAGGTTGATATGGTGGCTGGTCTGAAACTTCGGGCTCGTGTACGCCCAGTTCGGGTTGTACAGGCGCACGGTATTGCGCACAACGCCGAAGCGCAGGCGTATCCTGTTGGTTCCCGAATCGGTGCGCCTGACCGTGATGGGTACCCCCGGGGGCGCATAAATGCCAAGTGCGTCCAGGTCGTTCGCGAACCTGGGCGTGGAGGTGTACGTGAAATCGATCCCAGGCAGGGCGTTGATCACCGCGGGTTGCGGCTCGTAGTCGCCGAGATCGGGCTGAAAGCGATTGTTCGGGCGAGCCTGATGCACGGTGTGATCGGCGAAGTAGGCGCTGAAAAACTCGGTCTGGTCCGTCAAATCCCGATCCATCGGGTAGGTGATGGTCTCGCGCAGCTTGCCCCCCAGCAGTACCGCCAGCTTGAGCATGCGACTGCCGTCGCCCAGGCCGAACACATTGGTGCCGTCGAAGTCCAGGGCTTTGAGTTGCGAACGTACCACGCGCGCGCCGTCGAGGAACAATTCCTCCAGCGTATTGCCCGCGGGATCGACCACCGGAACGTCGCCTTCACATTTCACGGTACCGAAACTATTGGGGCAGTTTTCCTCCGTATAGATAAAGTCGAGGCGGCGGTCACGCAGATTTTTTATGACCGACCCGATCAGGGTCTTTTCCTCGGGATCGGCGGCAGCGCAGAACTCTCGGTTCGAGGCAAACTCATTGATAGCGTCCGTTGCGCCGCGTCCTGAAGTCGTTAGCTCGAACACATCGAAAATCTCCTGCACCGCGCCGACCCACGCGGGGTAGGTCATCACGGGCTTGCCCTGGTCCAGAACGCTGTTGAACACGTCGATCGCACCCAGGTCGGAACGAAACGTGCTGAAGTAGATGTCGAAATCGCCGCTGGCAATGCGGCTCGTATCGGTCGAAAGCGTCCATTGATGCGCGATATTGTTGCTGTCGATCCACCTTTGCAGCCGGTTGCGGTCCGTATTCGACGGCATCACGAACACCAGCGGGGTGTCGTGCACGTCGATGCCCGGTAAACCGCGGGTGAGCCATTTGATGACCTCCAGGGTGCTGGGGCCGAGATCGACAGCCGACGGGGTCCTCTCGAAAGTATTGTCGCCGCCGTAAACCGCATAGCGGCCCGCGGCGTCGGCTCTCTCCCCGAGCCAGGCATACGTTCTGCCGGCGCGTCCGTGCAGCGGTATGTTCGCGCGGCTCTGGGATCGTGGATACACCGCCCGGGTGACGGCCGTGGCCGCCGGTCTCCCGGCGGGGTAAATCTGGTCGAGCACGGAAGCGCAGCGCTCGACTTCGGTTTCGGGGTACTCGACCGCCGCGTCATAAAGGGTTGCGATATCGACCAGGCTGGCGTCGCCCGTGCGCAGTGCCCGCGTCAGCGGTGATTCCTGCACTTCGATCGAAAACGGCGGCAGCGCCGCGGCCGCCTCGCCGTCGGTGACGTTGATCCGGATGTTGGGATAAGTGCCCACATCCGCCTCCACCGGAACGCCGGAGAGTTCCCCGTTGCTCGGGTCGAACATCGCCCAGGAAGGCAGGTTGACGACGGTGAATGTCAGCGTATCGCCGTCGAGGTCGGTTGCGCCCGGAATGAATCGATAGTTTTGGTCGGCCGGCGCTACTGCGGGCGGCGTACCCGAGAGCTCCGGCGCGCGATTGCCGGGAGGTGGGTCTCTTTCCCCGAGCGGCTTGAGACCGGAGATGGGGTTTTCGCCATCGGCGTCTTTCTCGGCGCCGATATCGCTGCTGTCCCCACAGCCGATCAGCAAACCCATGAACAGGGCGGCGATGAGCATGAGCACTAGCGTGTGGCGCGAGCGAGAGTGCGGCATGAACTGGCGTTTATAAATAAAAGGAAGTGTCAGTAATATATACATTATATTCCTACACGCGTAAATTATGTTAATTGTCGGCCGTAGGTTGGGCTAAGCGTCAGCGCAGCCCAACGTAGCTTTGAGAAGGTCGTTGGGCTTCGTCGCAAGCTCCTCAACCCAAACCCCAGGGTGGGCGAAGAATCGAATCGTCTGAACCAATGCCACAGGACGCATCAGTAACACCAGGGCGGTCATCCATCGCCGGACCTTGCCGTCGGAATTCGCGCGCCCGGTATGCCGCGCTCGCGTTTCTCATCACCCTCAGTCTCATCCCTCGCCTTGCCCTTGCCCAGACCGGCCCCGGCGGTATCGGCGCTGGCATGCGGCTCTGGCTGCGGGCCGATATCGGTGTGACGGCGTCGGCCACCAATGGCGTTACCGGGTGGGCGGATCAAAGCCCCCAGGGCATGCTTGCAACGCCCCCGGATACGGCGCGTGAGCCGCTGCTGGTAAACGACGCCATCAACTTCAACCCGGCGCTGAGTTTCAACAACGATCGGGTGGAAATCGCCGGCGGCATCATGCCCGACGCGTTCGTAACGGATTTCAATGTCTACGCGGTATTCGCCGACATCGGCCAGGGAAATCGGGATTTCCTGATCTCGGAGCGAGTCAATGACGGCCTTGTCCGATTCGACTTTAACCCGGGTGGAAGGGCCGAGGGCCGCTGGCGCGGCGCTCACAACGCAGAGGTGCCTTACCCTCACAACACCAATGTGTCACCTGATGTCCCGGCCCTGATTGCGGGTCATTCCGGCAGTCCGCCGATCTACGGGCTGACGGGGGACAGGAACCAGGCGGTCTACATCGACGGCCGCCAGGTCGGCACGGGCGATGAGCGCGTTTCGTTCTTCGGTAACGGGTCGACATTCGTGGTCGGTGCGTCCGACAACGGTGGTGGGGCCTTCGACGGTCGGGTTTCCGAGGTGATCGTCTACGTTGGCCCGCTCAGCCTCGCCCAGCACCGACGGATCGAGAGCTACCTGGCGATCAAATACGGCATCACCTTGAGAGACACCGATTACGTCGATTCCGCGGGCAACGTGATTTTCGATTTCGCGGCCGCCGGCGCTTTCGCGAATGACATCGCCGGCATCGGCGCCGACGCGGCCGGGTCGCTGCTGCAGCCGCGCTCCAGGAGCAGCGAGCCGGATAGCGTCGTGAGCATTGGCGGCGCGACCGACCTGCAAGACGGTGAATTCCTCATGTGGGGCACGGACGACAACGGCGTCAACGCCTTCACGCCGCTGGCCGCCGGGGGGCAGCAACTGGAACGCGTCGATCGCACCTGGCGCGTGGTTGAAACGGGCGAGGTCGGCGCGGTCGACGTACAGGTCGACACGGCCGATCTGCCGGGCCTGACGCTGGACCCGGGAGACACTTACAAGCTGCTGATCGCGGACAACCCGGGCATGGCCAATCCGCAGATCATCGATCTCGGCGCCGCGCCGGGCATGCTTACCGTCCCGGGTGTGCAGCTCAACGACGGTCAGTATTTCAGTTTCGCGGTCGACGGCGTTGTCGCGGCTGTCGATCTGGCGGTGACCAAGACCCTCGACAACGCCAGTCCGGTACCCGGTGCGACGGTCAACTACACCGTGTCCGTCACCAACAACGGTCCGGGCAGCGCCACCACGGTACGCGTGACCGATGTGTTGCCGGCCGGCGTCAGTTACGTTCCCGGTACGATGACCGGTGGTGACGCGCGCAATGAGGCGGATCCGGTCGGCGCGGGCCTGGCCTGGACCGTCAATGGCATCGCGCCCGGGCGCACGGTGGATCTTCGCTTTCAGGCCCTGGTGACGGCGGCGGGCGGAACCGTTACCAACACCGTCGCCGGTGTCACCCAGGATCAGATCGACACCAACGCCACGGCCGACGACCTGGACGCATCGTTCACGGTGATCGGCGGGCCCGGCGGTGTCGGCGGCGGACTTCGTCTGTGGCTGAAGGCGGATGCCGGGGTGACCGGCGGTGCGACGGTCAGTCGCTGGGCCGACCAGTCGGGCAACGGCAACGACGCGGCCCAGACCGTCGGCACGCGCCAACCGACGCTGACTGCCGATGCGGTGAATTCAAACCCTGCGCTCACGTTTGACGGTGTCGCGGACTTTCTGGATATTCCATTCAGCTCAACGCTGAACGGCAACGACGTGAGCGTGTTCTCCGTGCAGCGCCTGAACGGCGGCGGGGGGTCGCGCGCGTCCCTGTCCACATTGCTGCCCGGTTCTCCCGACACGGGCTATGCGCTCCATGCGCTTGCCGATGAACGCTACTCATTCGTGACGGCTGACGCGCTGGACGACGGCGTGGCCGACAGCGTGTTCGAGATCCTGGGGCTGACCACGAGCTCCGGCAGCGGTTCCGCAGTCAAGGACCTGCGCATCAACAGCAGTGTGCGCGCCATGAGCAATGTCGCGACCTACGCGCCGTCGGCAAGCGGGCCGTATCGCATCGGCGCCGGCGGCGGCCAGCTCGAAAACGGCGGTCTGTACTGGCCAGGCGACATCGCAGAGCAAATTGTATTCGACACCGTCCTGTCCGACGCGGACCGGCGGCAAGTGGAATCCTATCTTTCTGTCAAATACGGGATCTCCCTGAGTCAGACGACGCCGCGCGATCTGATTGACTCCGGCGGCAACCCGATCTTTGCCGCGCGCGAGGCCGGGACTTTCATCAACAACGTCACGGGCATCGGCCGTGACGACAACGGATCGTTACTACAGTCGAGCTCGCGCAGTGTCAACGCGGGCAGCTTGTTGACCATAGGCAATGCAGGCGATCTGCAGGACGGCGAATTTCTGGTGTGGTCGAACGAGGGTGGTGCTCTTGACCAGACCACGCCGGTGTCGTTTGCGGGTCAGACGATGGAGCGCGTCAACCGCATCTGGCTGGTGAACGAGACAGGCGATGTTGGCGGTGTGGATATCGCGGTCGACGCCGCTGATCTGCCCGGGCTGTCGCCAACAGCCGGGCAGAACTATCGCTTGATTCTGGCGGACGACCCGGCATTCACAATCAATGTCGAAGTGATTGATCTCGGCGCTACGCCAGGAATGCTCCTCGCCAGCGGTCTGCAGCTTACGCACAACCGTTGCTTCTCGTTCGGGATTGATTCGACTGCAGTCCCGACCGATCTGTTTGTGGTCAAGCGCGCGGAGCAGACCACTGTAACCGAGGGGCAGGTGGTGCTATTTGAGACTGTCGTCACCAACAACGGCCCGGGGCTGGCGACCGGCATGACAATCACCGATGCGATACCGGCCGGGCTCACCTATGCCCCCGGTTCCATCGGCGGCGGGGACGGACGCGCGGATGATGACCCCGCAGGGGGTGGCTTGACGTGGGTCATCGGCGGTCTGAATCCGGGCGATAGTGTGGTGCTTTCGTACAGAGCCGGCACCGATCCAGGCACCGCGGGCACCACCATTACCAGCACCATCGACGCTGTCACACTGGACCAGCCCGACACCGGCGCCACGCCCGATCAGCCCAGCGTGGATGTCGCGATCATCGGCCCGCCAGGCAGGGTCGGCAACGGCTTGTTCCAGTGGCTGCAGGCCGGCAACGGCGCCGACACCGCCGCGGACTGCAACGGCCCGCCCGCGGCTGACGGCGGCAACGTGCAGTGCTGGGCTGCGCTGAGCGGGCCGCGACTCGACGATGCGTTCGGTAGCGCCGGCCCCGCTTACGCCACCGATGCCATCAACTTTCACCCGGTGCTGCGTGCTGCGGATGCCACGCAGCGCATCGGCAGGCTGGCCACGCCGGGCTTTCCCGCCACCGATTTGACGCAGTTCATCGTGCTGCGACACGACGCCAGCGCGCGCGATGAATACCTCTACTCCTATGCCACCACTGCCCAGGCCAATGCGCTGGGCATGATTGTCAGCGCGGACGGCGCCGCGAGACTGGAGCTGAACGGCGCGGTCAGCGATATCAGCGGTCCGCGCCTCAACGATGGTGTTCCGCACCTGCTGCGCGTGGACCTGGCCGGCGGCAGCACCGCCGGCGGCGCGGTCGATGGCGGCGCCGCGCAGAGCAGCGCGGCGAACTTCTCGTTT
>JBPCXK010000709.1:0-10166 GCA_051008635.1 Gammaproteobacteria bacterium | reverse complement strand
GCGCCCGCATCTCATTAACGTAGTTGGGGAGACGGCCCTACTTCACGCTCATCTCGACAAGGCCGAAGTTGTCAGCGAGCAAATCGTGGACAAAGCCGCCACAGCCGCGCTGCACGAGGTGAGCGCGGAACCCGACCGGACACTGGCGATTGATCCTGCGGCTGCCGGCAATGAGGAGCAGGGTCCGGTCACGCAGCTCTTCAAGATAACGCGCGAGGATATCCTGCGCGACCGGGCGCTGAAAGAGCTGTACGCCGCCGAAAAGCAACGAGATGAAGCGGCACAGGACGAGGACGACGTGGACGAAGCGGCGCAGGACGAGCCGGCACAGGACGAAGTAGCGGAACGTGAGGTTATCGAAGAAGCTTCAGGTGACGAGACAGTAGAAGAGAAGTCGTTGGAGGCCTCGACTGAAGACGACGACGTCATTGCCCGGCCTGACGATCCATTCTCCGGCGTATACGATGATGAAGACGACGGCGGCGACTACGAGGACGAAGACGACGACGAGGAGGATGAACGCTTTGCCGGCGACAACGGCGAGGAAGACGCGTCCTGGGATGATGACGAGCCGGATGAAGACGACGAAGATCGCCTGGTCAGGGAATTCCCGGAGGAAGAGGAGCCCGAAACAGAGTTCATTTACCACAATGGAGAGGCCGTTGAAGAAGAGGCCACAATCTCCGGTGGAGACCTCCTCTGGGAGGAAGAGCCCTCACAAGTTGAGGACACGGTTGTCACGCAAATCGTGGGCTCCACAAGCGGCGAGATAGAAGAAATACTCATGTCGGAAGAGATTGGGACTCGGGCCGCTGCGTTCCAGCATGGTTTTATGCCTGACGACGATCCCGCAGATTCACACCACACCGGCGGTTTCGATGTAGGCTATGTGCGGCAGTCCATCGACGGCGCGCAGCCCGAAGATGTGGAGCCGCCGCCGCAGCTTGAAGCGGACTTTGCGCCAGCCCGCAAGCGCTCCGTGTGGCCGCTAGGTATTGCCGCCGGCGTCCTGATAATCATATTTTTGGGCGGTGGCGGGTTCTTGCTCAATCAGGAGCTCGATTTCACGGGCAGCAAGGGCTATTCAGCTCAAGCCGACCGCACAGTAATCGAGGAAACTCCGGCGTCGGTGGTGAAGGCGCCGGATAGCGCCTCCGCGGCATCTGTCGAGTCGCGCCCGGTGGAGAAACCGCGCGTGGTGACAGAGGCGATGCGCATTCCCAGCCTCGATGATCTGCCTGCGGCGGACAGCGAGCCGGACCCCAGAACGGGCGAGCAAACCGACGCGCCGCAGCAACCCGTGCAGGCGCAAACCGGGGCCATCCCACACACCGATGCCGACCAGCCTGCCACGGACCAGGGCGAAGCCACGGCCGCCATCTTTGCAGGAGAAGCTGACGACCAACCGATCTCAAGCGGCGAGGAACACAGTGCTGTCGTCGAGCCCGAGCAGGGACAGGAAGAGTCGCTGACTGGTCAAGCCTTGATCGACTCACTCCTGGCGCAGGCCAAGCGTCAGTACGACAACAAGAGGCTGACAACGCCTGCGAGCGACAACGCTTTTGCCACTTACAAAAAGGTGCTCGCGCTGGAGTCCGACAACGAGCAGGCGCTTACCGGCGTGCGCAAGATCAAGCAGCGTTACAAATACTGGGCGGAGAGTGCTTTCGAGGAAGGTAATTTGACCAACGCGCGGGAGTTTTACCGGCGCGCGCTCGTCGTCGACCCGCATGATGTCGTACTGCGGGCCGCGCTCGCCAATCTTCGCGCCCGCGCAGTTCTGAGACGGAGCGACGACTCCGGCAACAGGGAAAACGATGCTGAGCGCGGCTCCCGGGGGCCTTTGCAGCACCTGCGCGACAACCTCAGCAGTCAGAACCAATAGCCCACAGCTGTGGGCGTTCAGTTCTTAAGCGTCTCTAAACCGCCTCGTCCGGCCCAATCCCGCGCAAACTGCTGTGCGACCCTTCCGCTTCTCGATCCGCGTTGCAATGCCCAGCGCAGGGCCTCCGCGCGCAGGGTCTGCTCGTCGACGAGCGGAACTCTCAACGAATCCAGGGCGCTGAACACAATGCGCAGATACTCTTCCTGCTTGAACGGATAGAACGACATCCACAGACCGAAGCGTTCGGAGAGCGAAATCTTCTCTTCCACGGCTTCGCCGAGGTGAATCTCTCCCTCCACGTTTCTCGCGTCCCGATTTTCGTGATGATATTCCGGCATCAGGTGGCGGCGATTGGAGGTCGCATAGATGACCACGTTGTCCGGCGCGGCGGCAATCGAGCCGTCGAGCATAGCCTTGAGCGCCTTGTAACTCGGATCACCTGCTTCGAACGAGAGATCGTCCGTAAAGATGATGAAGCGCTCGGGGCGGCCGTAGAGCGGATCGACGATGTCCGGCAGGTCGACCAGGTGTTGCCGATCGACCTCGATGAGGCGCAGGCCATCGGTCGCGTACTTTGTAAGCAGCGCCCGCACCAGTGTCGATTTACCCGTACCCCGCGAGCCCGACAGTAACACGTTGTTGGACGGCAGCCCTCGCAGAAACTGCCGGGTGTTGCGCTCCAGCAGGGCCTTTTGCTTGTCAATGTTGAGCAAGTCGTCGAGCGCGGCGTGGCGCGGATGTTTGACGGCCTGCAGGTAACCGGGCTTGCGCCAGAGAAAAGCCAACGCCTGCCAGTCGGGCTGCTGAGATTGCGGCAGCCAGGTGGACTCCACCTTGTCGAGCAGCTTGTCGATACGACCGATCAAAGCGCTGAAATCATTGGTGCTCATTGGCGCCTATTATTGTCGGCTGTTGCTGGCAAAGCACGTCGAAATTATGCCGATAACTTTTTCCGGGGCGCAATTATCGCAGATCTGCTATCCAAGCGCGTGCGAGGGCCTCGGGCCGGCCGGAGGCCGCAAAGGCGACTGTATATGGCTCTTCAAGTCCGTCGCTTGCTCATCGCGACGCAAGCGCACGGCCTGCTTGCCGGGGCACCGCCCCGAGAATTCCGATCCTCGTCAAATAATGCGCGCTAACAAGTATGATTACGCCGATGCAACGTGACATCGACAGGGTTCTGGACTTTTGGTTCGGCGAGCTTCGCGATGGATCTACAGTCGAAGACCGATCCAAGCTCTGGTTTGGCAGCGACGTCGAAACGGACGAGTTGATCAAAAAAGAGTTCGGCTCCCTGCATGCGAGCGCGGTAAAAGGTGAGCTGGACGGTTGGCGCGAGACGCCAGGTGGCCGTCTGGCGCTGATCATATTGTTCGATCAATTCTCGAGAAACATCTTCCGCGGAACCGCTGAGGCTTTTGCCTGTGATCCGGCTGCCTTACAGTTGTGTCTGGAAGGCCTCGAGACAGGTGCCGACAAGCAGCTTGCGCCAGTCGAGCGCGATTTCTTTTACCTGCCGCTGGAGCACAGCGAAACGCTCGCTCATCAAGACTCATGCGTACAGCGCTACACGGAGCTGATGGAAAGCCTTCCCGCCGGACAGTGCGAGCGAGTGAAAGAGAGTCTTGGCTACGCGGTCCAGCATAGGGACATTATCGAGCGCTTCGGGCGATTCCCGCATCGTAATCGGGCACTGAACCGGGATTCCACCGCAGAGGAGCTGGCCTACCTCAAGGGCAAGGGCTCGCGCTTCGGACAGTAGTGCGTCGGGAAAGAGGGTGTCGGTTCCGCTGCAAGCAGTAGTAGCGACGCAAGGCGGGGTCACCTACCCGTACGGCCGAACCGCAGCGCGCGTACTAGGGGTATGTTCGGGATACGTGTAATAAAGTTATCACTTCGGCGCGCGCGCCCCACATGCTGCCTCAGTCCTGGTGGGCACGGATATAGGACCGCAGCACGGCGTTGATTCGAGTCTGATAGCCCCTACCTGTCTTGCGGAACCACTCGAGCACATCCGGATCGAGGCGAATGGTAATGGTCTCTTTCGCTTGAGGCATGACGACTTTCGCCGCTTTCCAAAAGTCTTCATCGGTTGGGTGCGCGTCGGGGTCAGCTTCGATGCCGGCGCGGATTTGTTCATCGGTCATAGCATCGACCTGATCCCAATCAGTCTTACCTTTCGAGAGAGTCAAAGTACGCTTTTTGCTCATGCTTTTCGGCCTTCCACGCCGAGATGATGCGGCGTGTGTCTTCGTCCAAATCGGTATAGATGACAGTTACGGGCCGCCCTTCAGCCAACCCGACCGCATACCAACGTTCCTCCGGGTAGTCGAAGCGGTTATCGAGCCGTTCAAGGGTTGGCCCTTCAAAAATCTTAACGGCATCCTCGAAGGCGACTTTATGAACGCGCAGATTTCGAGCAGCCTTACTTTCATCCCAAGTGTATCGCATGGAGTGTATTTACACAACGTATGTACAAAGAGATTCCATGTATCATCGATCACGCTTGGCTGTTCCGCACCGGTTTACGATTTTTCCGACCACGCCGCGAGCCACTTTTCCGCCCAACCTATCGCGGATCTGACGCACACTCGAATCCGTCGTCTGTGCCAACTGCTCAATACGCGTCACCACAGGGGCTGATGTTGGGGGGCGCCCCATATGTTTGCCCCGAGCTTTGGCGGCCGTCATGCCTGCTGTGATCCGCTCACTAATCAATGACGATTCCAATTCTGCCATCGCCCCGACGATCGCCAACCCCGCCCGCCCGAGCAGCGAGAACCACCCGCAACGCGAGGTGACGGCGGCGGTCTCGGTCACCCAGCCGGCATCGGCGGGTGCAGACCTGACGCGTGCAAATAGGCTAAACTCGCGCCGGGCGCAGTTGTTCGCCCGCGACTTTGTGTGCAATATTCGGGCTAAGGCCAACTCCTTATGCATTGCCCCTTCTGTACTTCTCCCGACACCCGGGTGATTGATTCGCGCCTCGCCAACGATGGCTCGCAGGTGCGCAGACGGCGTGAGTGCAGCGCTTGCGGGGAGCGCTATACCACCTACGAGTATGCGGAGCTGAATCTGCCGCGTGTGGTCAAGCGTGACGGCAGCCGTGAGCCTTTCAGTGAGGACAAGCTGCGCAAGGGGATGCAGCACGCGCTCGAAAAGCGCCCAGTGGAGACCGATCTGGTCGAGGAGGCGATCACCCGCGTGCAGCGCAAGATGACCGCGGCTGGTGAGCGCGAACTGCCCGCGCGGCAGGTCGGCGAATGGGTGATGCAGGAGCTGCGAGCGCTCGATCAGGTCGCCTATGTGCGCTTCGCGTCGGTATACCGCAGCTTCGAGGATGTGCAGGCCTTTCGCGATCTCATCGAACGACTGGAAAGCGACCTCACCCCGGAGATGCTGAAGAGCCAGATGCCGCTGCTGGGCGAAGAGAGCGAATCGAAATCCTGACCCCTGCTCATGACGCGGCGTGACGACCGGCGATTCATGGCCCGCGCGCTGCAGCTCGCGGCGCGCGGACTCTACACGACCGATCCCAATCCTCGCGTCGGCTGTGTATTGGTGAAAGCCGGTGCGATAGTCGGGGAGGGATTTCACGCCCGGGCCGGCGGGCCCCACGCAGAAGTCTACGCACTGCGTGACGCCGGCAGCGAGGCGCGCGAGGCGACGGCGTATGTCACGCTCGAACCCTGCTGTCATCATGGCCGCACCCCGCCGTGCACAGAGGCGCTGATCGAGGCCGGGGTAACGCGAGTAGTGGTCGCGATGCGGGATCCGAACACGCACGTCGCAGGCAAGGGTCTTGCGGCCCTGCGCGCTGCCGGTATAGAAGTCGAGGAGGGTTTGCTGGCGGCGCAGGCGCAGCGGCTCAATCCCGGCTTCATCAGCCGCATGGCATACGGGCGGCCTTGGGTGCGGATCAAGTCGGCAATCAGTCTCGACGGCCGTACCGCCCTGGCGGATGGGCAGAGCAAGTGGATTACCGGCGAGGCGGCGCGGCGCGACGTGCAATTCTGGCGGGCCCGCAGCGCGGCCATAATGACCGGCAGCGGCACGGTGCTGGCCGATGATCCGCGGCTCGATGTGCGGCTGGGCGCAACCGAGCTCGGCATCGATGGCGACGTCCGCCAGCCCACTGCCGTGATCCTGGATACCGCTCTGAAAAGCCCTCCAGCGGCTCGCTTGCTCACCGCGCGGCGGCGCTGTGCTATCTTCACCGCCTGTGATGATCAGGCCCGAATCGACCGCCTTCGCGCGGCAGGTGCTGAGATATTCGAGGTTAATAAGACAAAACAAGGCATTGATTTGACTGTGGTTATGGATAAACTGGCGCACATGGAGATCAACGAGATACAGGTCGAAGCAGGACCCGCGCTCACCGGGTCGCTGATTGGCGGCGGCTTTGTCGATCAACTCGTCGTGTACCTTGCCCCGCACCTCATTGGTGATGCGGGGCGAGGGCTGGCGCATCTCCCCGGCTTGCGCGACCTGCGCTCGCGCGTCGAGCTGAGAATCGACGATATCACGCTGGTCGGTAACGACCTCCGGCTTACTGCGGCCCCAGCTGGCTGAGCAGACATGTCTACGATCGTTGCAGTGACCAAGGGCGGGCGGGGCTGGATCGCGGCCGACACACTCACGACCTTTGGCGATACCCGCCAGTCGAGTGCGTACGAGAAGTCCCATGACAAGATTTTTCGCCATGGCGACAGTTATATCGGCGTGGTCGGCAGCGCCGCGCATCAGATTGTGTTGCAAAGTGTTTTGGCCGAGCACGAGGATTTTCGTTTCGACGGGCGTGCGCAGATATTCGAGAGCTTTCGCAGATTGCACCCGTTGCTGAAGGAGCAATATTTCCTGAATCCGAAGGACGATGACGAAGATCCTTATGAGTCGACGCGCATCGACGCCCTCATCGTCAACCCCGCGGGTGTGTTCGCCGTGTTCGCCTTGCGCGAGGCGTTCGAGTACACGCGCTTTTGGGCCGTCGGTTCGGGTTCCGAGATCGCGCTGGGCGCCATGTATGCCGCCTACGACAACTGCGATAGCGGCAGGGATATCGCGCGCATCGCGATAGAAGCGAGCGCGGAGTTTAACGTGGCCACCGCGCTGCCGTTGTCCATCTACTCTGTCGAGCTCGACGTTTGACTCATGTTCACGGGTCTGATTGAAGCTGTCGGCGCCATCCGCCGTATTGAGCAGAGCGACGGCGATGCCCGGATGGATATCGCAAGCCGCGAGCTGGAGCTGGAGGATGTGGCAATCGGCGATAGCATCGCGGTGAGCGGCGTCTGCCTCACGGTTACCCAACTTCTGGATGGTGGCTTCGCGACGGATATCTCCGGTGAGACGCTCTCGCGTAGCGTGCTCGGCGACTTGCGCGCCGGCAACGAGGTCAATCTCGAAAAATCCCTGCTGCCATCCACGCGTCTGGGCGGTCACCTCGTGAGCGGACACGTCGATGGCGTGGGCGGGATCGTGCGCCGCGCACAGCAGGCCCGCTCCGTCGTATTCTCGATTCGCGTGCCGGAGGAATTGACGAAGTACATCGCAGCCAAGGGTTCGATCAGCGTCGATGGGATCAGCCTGACCGTCAATGGTGTGTGCGAGAGCGATTTTGACGTCAACATCATCCCGCACACACTGGCATGCACGACCCTGAAGCACTACGGGCCGGGCACGCGCGTCAATCTCGAGGTCGATATTGTCGCGCGCTATGTGGAAAGCCTGCTGCGCGTCAACGGCGCGGCGCGCGAAGACCGACCCGGTATCAGTCTCGAGTTTCTGGCGAACTACGGGTTCACGGGGGTCAAGTAGAGCGGCCGTGGCATTCAATTCGATAAAAGAGATCACCGCTGATCTTGCCAAGGGCACAATGGTCGTGATCGTCGACGATGAAGACCGCGAAAACGAGGGCGATCTGCTGATGGCTGCTTCCATGGCGCGCCCGCAGGATATCAACTTCATGGCCAAGTATGGCCGCGGTCTGATTTGCCTGACACTCACCCGCGAACGCTGCCGGCAACTGCGCCTGCCGTTGATGGTGGGGGCGACCGATAGCTCCCACGCCACCAACTTCACGATCTCGATCGAGGCGAGCGAGGGCGTAACCACAGGCATCTCGGCTTATGATCGCGCCCATACCGTGCGTACAGCGGTGGCGCCCAACGCGGTGCCGGAAGATATAAAACAACCCGGCCATATCTTTCCGATCATGGCCCAGCCCGGAGGCGTGCTGACCCGCGCCGGTCACACTGAGGCGGGTTGCGACCTCACGCGTCTGGCCGGGCTGGAGCCGGCAGCGGTGATCGTGGAAATCCTCAACGAGGACGGCTCCATGGCGCGCCGCGCGGATCTCGAGAAATTCGCCCATGAGCATCACCTCCAAATCGGTTCTATCGAGGATTTGATCCGCTATCGCATCAGGCACGAGCGCACGGTGAGACGGGTGACGCAGTCGGCTTTTCCCACCGAGTTTGGCGAGTTCGATCTGGTTGCCTACGAAGACGTCGTCAACCAGTGTGTGCACCTTGCCCTGTCGATGGGGGAAATCGATCAGGGCAGCCCGGTACTGACGCGTGTGCACATCGAGGATACGCTTGGCGACGTGTTGATGTCGGTCCGCAAGGAACTCGGCTGGCCGTTTCGCGATGCGCTGAGACGGATCGCGCGCGAGGGCCACGGCGTCGCCGTGCTGTTGCGTGTGCCGCGCCCCGAGGCGGGTCTGCTGACGCGTATCGATTCGCTGCGCGGCGCCATCGAACAGCCGGACGATGATGATAAGCTCGCGCCGATGGACCTGCGCACGATCGGTATCGGCGCTCAGATTCTGGCCGATCTGGGCGTGAGTAAGATGCGGCTACTGAGTGCGCCGAAACGATTGCATGCATTGCGTGGCTTCGGCCTCGAAGTCGTCGACTATATCTGGGAGTGAGCGCGGATGAATACCACGACAGGCGAGTTGACGGCTGGCAAGGCCCGCTTCGGCATTATCGCCGCGCGTTTCAACAGCTTCATTGTCGAAAGCCTGCTCTCGGGTGCGCTCGATACGCTCGAACGCCACGGCGTCGCCAGCGACAATATCGAGATCGTGCGGGTGCCGGGAGCGATGGAGATGCCACTGGCGGCCCAGGCCATGGCAAGTAGTAAGCGTTGCGAGGCCATCATTGCGCTGGGCTGCGTGATCCGTGGCGCCACCCCTCATTTCGAATACGTTGCCGGCGAATGCGCCAAGGGTCTGATGAGTGTTTCGCTGCAGCAGAACCTGCCGGTGATATTCGGCGTTTTGACCACAGACACCATCGAGCAGGCGATAGAACGCGCCGGCGCCAAGGCCGGCAACAAGGGCGCAGAAGCGGCGGCCAACGCCGTAGAGATGGTCAATCTCATGCGCATGCTTGGCGGATGATCGCGAGTGGCGCACACCCGGCATACGAGACGCTGGTCGCGGCGCCTGGCCATGCAGGCGCTCTACCAATGGCAGCTCACCGGCCAGGATCCTGATACGATCGAGACGCAGTTCCGCGAGGAGCATGAGCTGCACAAGGCCGACATCGCATACTTCACGGAGCTTCTGCACGGCGTTCCCTCGCTGCTCGCAGAGATAGATCAAGCGCTGGCTGCGCACACGGACCGCGGGATCGAAGAGGTGGACCCGGTGGAGCGCGCGCTGCTGCGTAGCGCCTGCTACGAGTTGTTGCGCCGACCCGACGTACCGCCCAACGTGATCATTAACGAAGCCGTCGAACTTGCCAAGAAATTCGGCTCCGAGCAAGGTCACAAGTTTATCAATGGCGTGCTGGACAAGGCCGCAGGGGCGCTGCGCGACGCCCCGCGGCCAAGCGGAATCTAACCCGCATATCTCCTATCCGCCGCCGTACTGACTGATTTTTGCCACGGATGCCATCTGAGTTCGAGCTGATCGAGCGATTTTTTAACGACGCCAGGCGGCGCGCCGATGTCGTGAAGGGTGTCGGCGACGATGGGGCGGTGCTGCGCCCGCCCGCCGGGCAGGAGCTGGTGGTGACAGTCGATACCCTGATCGAGAATGTCCACTTCCCGGTGAATACCGACGCCGGCTCCATCGGCCACAAGGCGCTGGCCGTCAACCTCAGCGACCTTGCGGCCATGGGTGCCCAACCGGCGTGGGTCCTGCTGGCGCTGACGTTGCCGCAACCCGATGAAAAGTGGTTGCAGGAGTTTGCCCGCGGATTCTTCGAGTTGGCATCCAGATACAACGTGCAGTTGGTAGGCGGTGACACCACGCGCGGGAGCCTGAGCG
>JBPCXK010000708.1:0-10674 GCA_051008635.1 Gammaproteobacteria bacterium | reverse complement strand
CTTTATGGCGCCCACTGACAACATGGAGCTGAACGATCTGCGCACGCTCGTCGTCGATGCGCTCGAAGATCTCAAGGGCAAAGACATTCGCGTCATCGATGTGCGTGGCAAAACCACCATCACCGATCTCATGGTCGTTGCCAGCGGCACGTCGGACCGGCACGTCAAGTCGCTCGCCGACAACGTAGTCGTCAGCGCCAAGCGCAAGGGCGTCCTGCCGCTGGGCGTCGAGGGTCAACGCGACTGCGAATGGGTGCTCGTCGATCTATGCGACATTGTCGTGCATGTCATGCTGCCGCGAGTGCGCGAGTTTTACCAATTGGAAAAGCTCTGGGCGGTAGATGAGCCCTTGCGCGACACTCCCAGGCTCAAACCTTGAGCCGTGACTAACCCTCATTGCGCATTCATCTGCTAGCGGTGGGAACGCGCATGCCCGTCTGGGTGGACGCCGGTTTCGAAGAGTACGCCCGGCGTATGCCGCGGGAGTGCGGCCTGATTCTGACCGGGATACCCGCGGTTAAGAAAACAGGCGCACAGAGTCAACGCAGGGATGAGGAGGGCCAGAGATTACTGCGCGCGATACCGAAAAACAGCAAGGTCATCGTTCTCGACGGCCGTGGTGCGGCGTGGACCACCGATCAGCTTGCCAGGCATTTTCGCGACTGGTTGCAAATGGGCCGCGATTTGTCCTTGCTGGTCGGCGGCGCGGACGGTCTCGCGCCAGTGTGCCTGGAGCGCGCCGACGATACCTGGTCCTTGTCCGCCTTGACCTTTCCTCATCAGCTCGTCAGGGTGATCGTCGCCGAGCAGCTTTATCGCGCCTGGAGTATCGTCAACAATCATCCCTACCATCGGGGTGAGCCGGAATAAGGAATTGGTCCATTGGACCGATTTCCCGGCGAACGCCTTACCACGGATGGTAAGGCCGGGGCTTGTCAAAAGCTCACACGCTGCGCCATGGATGGCTAGAACATCGTGTCTTATGTTGTCTATGGTGGGGCTGCTGGCCCCGGGGGATGTATTGGCACTTGAGAACTAGCATTTACCTCGCTTCCGCATCGCCGCGCCGGCGCGAGCTGCTGAGGCAGCTCGGCGTCGATTTCGACGTTCTGAGTGTCGAAGTCGACGAGACACCGTATGCCGGCGAGGGGCCGCGGGACGTCGTGCAACGCCTGGCGTTAGCCAAAGCGCGCGCCGGTTGGCTAGAATCGGACCGTAACAGGCCGGTGCTGGGCGCCGATACGGTCGTCGTTGTCGGTAACCATACGCTCGGCAAGCCCGTGAATCGAGAAGACGCGGAACGGATGCTGACAAGCCTGTCTGCATGTGTGCACGAAGTCTGCACCGGTGTCGCGCTGGTGCAGGGCGGGCACGAAGCGGCGAGTTTGTCGGTCAGTAAGGTGACGTTCAAAGAGCTGAGCGAGCGTGAGATTGGACACTATCTGGATACTGGCGAACCGATCGATAAAGCAGGCGCGTATGCGATTCAGGGCAGGGGCGCGATGTTTGTCGTCGACCTTCAGGGTAGTTACTCTGGCGTCGTCGGATTGCCGTTGCGCGAGACCGCGGCGCTACTTGCTGAGTTCGGCGTTGATGCCTTGGCGAACAAATAGAACATATAGATGAGCGAAGAAATCCTGATCAACGTCACGCCGCAGGAGACGCGTGTTGCGGTAGTGGAAAACGGTGTGCTGCAAGAAGTTTACGTCGAGCGCACGCGCAAACGTGGCCTGGTGGGAAACATCTACAAGGGTCGCGTGAGCCGTGTCATGCCGGGCATGGATGCGTCTTTTATCGACATCGGGCTCGACAAGGCGGCCTTCCTGCATGCTGGCGATGTGTCGTCGCTGTCGCACGAGCCACTGGCCGCCGGCAACGACAACAACGGCCGCGTGATCGAGCCCATATCGAGACTGCTGCGCGAGGGGCAGGAGGTTTTGGTGCAGGTGATCAAGGACCCCCTTGGCACCAAGGGCGCGCGGCTTACCACGCATCTCACCATACCGTCGCGCTATCTGGTGTTAATGCCCAACGTTGGCAACATCGGTGTTTCCACTCGCATCGAGGATGAGGCCGAGCGTCTTCGGTTGAAGAGCACCCTGGAGGAACTGGCGGCGGAGCAAGCGGATGTGAAGCATGGATACATATTACGAACAGCAGCCGAGTCGGCTTCGGTAGACGCGCTGCGGCGAGACATGCTGTTTCTCTCCAAGCTGTGGGCCGCGTTGGTCGAACGGATGAAGACCACACCGCCGGGCGCGGCCGTCTATTCCGACTTGCCGCTTTCCATCCGCACCTTACGCGACCTTGTTGGCGACGACGTCGATCGCGTGCGCATCGATTCGCGCGAGACGGTGCAAAAGGTCGAGGAGTTCGCCCTCGCGCTGGTGCCCGAGATGGTAGGCCGCGTGGAGCACTATCCGGGCGAACGCCCGATTTTTGATTTGCACAGCATCGAGGACGAAATCCAAAAAGCGCTGGATCACAAGGTGCAACTCAAATCCGGGGGTTACCTGATCATCGATCAGACCGAAGCAATGACGACCATCGACATCAACACCGGCGCCTTCATCGGACGCACCAACCTCGAGGAGACGATTTTCAAAACCAATCTCGAAGCCGCCCAGGCCATAGCGCGTCAGCTGCGTCTGCGCAATCTCGGCGGCATTATCATCATCGACTTTATCGACATGACGCAGGAAGAGCACAAGCGCCAGGTCATGCGCGCTCTGGAAAAAGCGCTGGAAAAGGACCACGCCAAGAGCCAGATCTGCGATGTTTCGCCATTGGGTCTGGTGGAGATGACGCGCAAGCGTACCCGCGAGAGCCTGGGGCATATATTGTGCGAGCCCTGTACGACATGTCAGGGCCGCGGTACCTTAAAAACCGCCGAGACGGTATGCTACGAGCTGTTCAGAGATATCATTCGCGAAGCTCGCCAGTACGAGGCTGGCGAGTTCCTGGTGTTGGCCTCACAGCCGGTCGTGGATTTGATGCTGGACGAAGAATCGGCCAGTCTGGCGGAGCTCGAAGAATTCATCGGCCGGCCGATCCGGTTTCAAACGGAAGCGGCCTACACTCAAGAGCAGTTTGACGTCGTGCCGATGTAGGATCTTCCGGATAAGCACAAATGAACTCACCGCAGGGATCGAAGGCGCAACCGGATGTTGTTGTCTCTAGCCCGCATTTCTCACCACGATGACGGCGCTGGCTTGATCTTTGAATCCACAACGCATTTTCTTCTTCTCGGAAATACACTCCGTATTCCTCGTTTCAGAAAATGCCTGGTGAATTCAAATCTCTGCGCGATCATCTCGCCCCGCGGTGAGAAATGCGGGTTAAGCGTGTGTTCAGCGGCCATGCGGCACTGTTCGGGTCAGTGAGAAGAGCCCTCAATCGTTGCGTTTCATTGACCGCGGTGTGCGTCTGCGCGCTGATCATCGCGTTTGCGCTGTTGCTCGGGGCCATCCGGCTGGCGGCGCCGTACGCCGATCACTACAAGCACTTTATTCTGGAACGTCTGTCGGCCGCGGCCGAGCAGCCGCTGTCGGTTGCGCGCATGCAGGTGGAGCTGGATGGGTGGAGCCCGCGGGTGCGTCTGGACGGCGTAAAAGTACTCGACGATACGGGCGCGGAAAGCTTGCTTGATGTGGAGCAGGTCTACGTGGCTTTCGATCTCAAACGTTCCTTGTTCGAGCGGCGCGTCAAATTCGAAGACGTAAGTATTGTAACCGGCGACCTGCGCATCGTGCGTGAGGATGACGGCGCCTTGCATCTGTACGGCCTCGGCGGCGATTCGCAAACCGGTATGGAGCAGTATGCGTTCGCCGACGCGCTGCATGATATCAGACTCAATCTGCTGTCGAGCAAGGTGCGCTTCGAAGACCAGCGTCTCAACATCGACTACTCCCTGCGTGACGTCCACATCGCTTTTGTGTCCGGCGCAGACGAGCACAAGCTTCAGGTCGTCGCTGCCGTGCCGGGTACCATCGGGCAAACCCTCAGACTCGCCGCGAACATCAGGGGAGCGCTGGATCAGCCCGCAGGCTGGAGCGGCAAGGTATACGCGCGCCTGGAAGACGTGCAGGTGGCCTCGGTCGCCGGCAATGCCTTGCGCGACACGGGCATCGATCGCGGCGTGATCTCCCTGGAGACCTGGAGCGACTGGCGAGAGAGCGCCATGGTGCGTCTAACCGGCACGTTTCAGGTGAGCGAAGCGGGTATGCAAAGAGTCGCTTATCGCAACGGATTGAACGCCCGCTGGCAGATACCGGATCAGCTTCGCGGCCGCGTGCTGTGGTTGCACAAGGACAGCGGCTGGAGTCTGAAAATCGACGACTTGCAGGCCGCGGGCCTGACAGACGGCGGCCCCGATGCCAGGGTGACTGTTGAGCTGGAAAACCACGCCGGCAATCAGCGCGTCGTCCGCGGCACGCTGAATCACGCACGACTGGACAGCTTGTTGTCGTTGGCGGTCGATGAGGAGCAGCTCGATGACGAACTGAGCGAATGGTTGCGCCACGCCACGCCGTTGGCAACGCTGCGCAACGTGCGCTTCATGGCGGCGTTGGAAGGTGAAAGGATCGTCCATTACGGCGGCAGCGGGGAGGTGATCGATCTACGCGTAGAGCCGTACAAAAAAGTACCGGGCGTGGCTGGGCTTGATGGCGTTTTCAGCCTGGACGACGCGGGAGGCGAACTCAGCCTGACCAGCGATGACCTGCGGTTCACCTATCCGGCCTGGTTTGCCCAAGACCTGAGTCTCGATGTGTTGCGTTCGCAACTCGAGTGGACGCATGCAGGCGGCGAGGTGTGGCTGGAGGCTGATATCGCGCAGCTGCAAAACAGCGACCTGCAGGCCAACGGTACACTGAACATGCGGTTCGGCAAGGGTTCACCGTATCTGGACCTTAAGCTCGACTACCACGGTGTCGATGTGGCGAGCGCGGTGCGCTACTACCCCGAAAAGATCATGGTTCCGCGGATCCACCGCTGGCTGACGCGAAGCCTCGTGGCGGGCTACGTGCCGTCCGGTCAGCTCGTGTTCACTGGCGACGTCGGGAGATTCCCGTTCAAAGACGGTTCGGGTCTGTTCGAGGCGCGCTTCGATGTCGAGAACGCCGTGCTGGATTACAAGAAAGACTGGCCGCGGGCGACACACGGCAGCGCACAGCTGATCTTCCGCAACAGCTCGCTGACGGGCCATGTCAGGAGTGCACGTTTGCTGGGTTCTCATGTCACCAGGGCGAGCGGGAAGATTGCCGATTTCAAGCAGGCCGAGCTCGTCATTGACGGCGAGAGCGCAGGGCCGCTCGCCGACATCGTCACCTATCTGGACCGCAGCGCGTTGATCACCAAGCGCTCGATCGTGCACAAGCTCGATATAGGTGGCGGTGGCAAGCTGGCGCTGGATATCCGGTTGCCGCTGTCGCGCAAGCTCAAGGCCGAAGGCAAACGCGCGCGCGTCAGCGGTCAACTGGACTTCGATGGCTCTTCTCTGGATATACCAGCGCTCGATCTCGCCTTCAAAGGTATTCGCGGCAGCGTCGAGTTTGGGCCCGACGGTGGTCAAGGGAAAGGCATTCGCGCCATCCTGGCGGGCAGCCCGCTCGAAGTGAGCGCCGCACATGCCGACGGCGGCGCGACCCGGCTCGATGTCCGCGGTCGGGTGGAGAGCACAGAGTTGCTACGCGCGCTGAAGCACCCCGTATTCTCCGCTATCGGCGGGCCGGCGCTTTGGAGTGGACAGATTGATTTGCCGCCGTACCGCAAGGACCATAGCGGTGCCCCGGTCTCGGTGCGTCTCGCTTCCGACCTGCGGGGCGTGCGTGTCGATTGGCCGGCGCCGATAGGCAAAACTTCAGAACAGGCCCGCGCCTTTAGCCTGACCACGGTGATCAACGGTGAGGGCAGATACGACCTGAGCTACGGGCAGCACACGGCTGCCATCGAGTTGACCGCCAAGCAGGGAATCGAGCGAGCGGAATTTCGTCTTGCCGATGGCGCCGCGGTGATGCCGAACGAGGGCATTCGTGTGCGTGGCCGCGTCGATGAATTTGCGGTGGGTGAGTGGTTACCGTGGTTTAGCACCCTGCGTACGGGCGGGGATACCGATCACGCCGGTCGGCTCCAGGCGATCGATCTGCGCGCCGGAAAGTTCCTGTGGTCGGGGTATAGTCTCGATGGTCTTGAGCTCAACATCGTGCGCGACGCGTCAAATTGGCTGGTGAAAGCCGCCTCGCCGAGTATGCAGGGCCGCATGATGGTTCCGGTCGCGTTCGACACCGGTCAGCCGTTGGTCGTCGAGCTGGATCATCTGCGCCTCTCCGGAGAGCTTGCCGATGACAATGGCGGCAGCGCGCTGGTGCTCGATCCCACAGACCTGCCGCCGATCCGTTTTTCCACCCGCTCGCTGCGGTTCAACGATTTCGAGTTTTCCGACGTGAGCCTCGCCACTGCGCCGCTGGCGGACGGTCTCGAGGTGCGGCACTTGCAGGCATCGGCGCCACAGTTTCAGGCTACGGGGACTGGTGACTGGCGAACCATGGAAGGTGGTGTCCCGCGTTCGAGTTTTCAGGCCCAGCTGACGAGCGCCAATCTTCAGCAAACGCTCGATGCATGGAAAATTCCCCACACATTCCGCGGCGCGACGGCCAAAGCCAACGTCGGCCTCGCATGGTTGGATGCGCCCTACCGGTTTACCTTCCACGGGTTGCAGGGCAAGGCCAACATCGACATAGAAGACGGAACGTTGAAGGAACTCGAACCCGGTGCTGGACGGCTGCTCGGTCTCTTTAATCTGAGCGCGCTGCCTCGGCGCTTGTCGTTCGACTTCAGTGATTTGTTCGAGAGAGGTTTCAAGTTCGACCGCATCAGGGGAAATCTGGCCTTTGTCTCTTCGAACGTGTATACGAGCGATCTCTCGATAGATTCTACCGCCGCCAACATTGTCATCAGGGGGCGCACGGGTCTTGAGGCGAGAGACTATGACCAGTTCGTGACCGTCATCCCTGAAGTCAGCTCGAGTCTGCCGCTGGCCGGCGTGATCTTCGGTGGTCCCGCGGTCGGCGCCGCCATGTTCCTCGCCGATCAGATCTTTGACGAGGTCGGTGAAGGTATCAACAGTGCCGTGCGTATCAAGTACCGGGTCACTGGATCCTGGGACGAACCTACCGTCGAAGTCGCCGAAATGCAGGCCCGCAAGGCCCGCGCCAAGGACTACAGCGAGAGGAGGTAGTTTTCAAAGCGAGCGTGTAAAGTAGTATTTACACGCCCCACATAAAACCATCGTCATCGCTCGGTTGTCTAACCAGCTTAGTGTTATGCTAGTTTTGACGACGGGACACGTGGCCGATCAAAGGACTGAGAGGTAGGAGACGATGAGTGTAGCGGCGGTGATTCAGTTGGCCTCAGGGCCGAACGTTGAAGCTAATCTTCATGAGACGGAGCGGTTGATCGGCGAAGCCGTCGGCGCTGGTGCGCAGCTGATCGTGTTGCCGGAGAATTTCGCCCTCATGGGTATGACCGAGATGGATAAGGTCAAGGTTCGGGAGCATCCCCGCGCGGGGCGCATCCAGGGTTTCCTGTCACGGCAGGCGAAAAACTCCGGCGTGTGGATCGTCGGGGGCACGGTGCCGCTCGAATGCCCTGACCCGAGGAAAGTTTATTCGGCTTGCTTGTTGTTCGACGACAAGGGCGAGCAAGTCGCCCGATACGACAAGATTCATCTTTTCGACGTCAAGCTGCCCGCGAGCGGCGAAAGCTATAACGAATCCGCTACGATCATGAGCGGCGACAGGGTCGTGGTGTGTCCCACGCCGTTCGGAAAGATGGGTCTTGCGGTTGGCTACGATCTGCGATTTCCGGAGTTGTTTCGCAGGATGCTCGACGACGGCGTGGAGCTTGTCGCATTGCCGTCCACCTACACTGCGCTGACGGGCAAGGCGCATTGGGAGAGTCTGATTCGCGCCCGCGCGATCGAGAATCTTACTTTCGTCATGGCGGCCGCGCAGGGCGGATATCATGTCAACGGCCGCGAGACGCATGGCGACAGCATGATCGTCGATCCCTGGGGTCATGTCATGGAACGACGCGATCACGGTCCGGGTGTGGTCATGGCCGAGCTCAGCCATGCACAGCTCGAAAGCACCCGGCGCAATTTTCCGACGATCAAACATCGGCGCCTGAGTCCCGAAGTCGCCTGAAACCTATCCTCGCTGCAATAGGTTAATATTTGCAGCGTGACGACCGCTATCGATATTGCGCGTGAGCGCATTTTGTCGCCTTCCGGCCTGGGAGACGATGACCTCGGCAAGGTCCTGGCTAAGCTGTTGCGCGGTCCTGTCGACCGCGGCGACCTTTACTTCCAACTCAGCCGTAGCGAGAGCTGGTCGCTCGAAGACGGCATCGTCAAGGACGCCGCTTACCGGATCGACCAGGGCGTCGGAGTCCGGGCAATCGCCGGCGACAAGACGGGCTTCGCGTACTCAGACGAGATCGTCCTTGCGGTGCTGATGAAGGCATCGACATCGGCCCGCGCCATCGCCCGCGGTAACAAAACTGGTGAGCTCAGAGCGTGGGCTCCGCCAACCGGGCACGCCCTGTACCTTCCACAAGATCCACTAGGAACGCTCACGAGCGAGGAAAAGATCGAACTGCTGCAAACCCTCGACGCACAGACGCGGCGCCAGGACCCGCGCGTCCAGCAGGTCATGATCAGTCTTGCGGGCACGCATGACGTCGTGTTGGTCGCCGCCAGCGACGGTACCTTGTCAGCGGATGTGCGCCCCTTAGTCCGGCTCAACGTGCGCGTGATTGCCGAACACAACGGCCGCCGCGAGCAGGCGATGGCGGGCGGCGGTGGAAGGGTCGGCTATGACTATTTCCTGAAGGGTGGTAGGGCTGAGCAATACGCGCGCGAGGCCGTGCGTCAGGCGGTGCTGAATCTCGACGCTGCCGATACCCCGGCTGGAACCATGACGGTGGTGCTCGGCCCCGGTTGGCCCGGCATTCTCCTGCACGAGGCGATTGGTCACGGGCTCGAAGGCGATTTCAACCGCAAGGGCACGTCCGCGTTTAGCGGGCGCATCGGCGAGAAAGTAGCGACGCCCGAGGTGACCGTTGTCGATGACGGCACGATCGCCGACCGACGCGGCTCCCTGAACATGGACGACGAAGGCACACCGACCCAGTGCACGACGCTGATCGAAAACGGCGTGCTCAAGGGCTACATGAACGACAAGCTCAACGCGAGTCTGCTGGGCACGACATCCACTGGCAACGGCCGCCGCGAATCCTACGCGCATCTGCCCATGCCGCGTATGACCAACACATACATGCTGGCCGGCGAGCACGACCCACAGGAGATCGTCGCCTCGGTCGACAAGGGGTTCTATGCGGTCAACTTCGGCGGCGGGCAGGTCGATATTACTTCCGGCAAGTTCGTGTTCTCCGCTTCCGAGGCCTACCTCATCGAAAACGGCAAAGTCACGCGCCCCGTCAAAGGAGCCACACTCATCGGTAACGGCCCGGACGTACTGACCCGGGTATCCATGGTTGGCAACGATCTGCAACTCGATGCCGGGATCGGCGTGTGTGGTAAAGAAGGCCAGGCAGTGCCCGTTGGTGTCGGACAGCCGACATTACGGATCGATGGTTTGACCGTAGGCGGAACTGGCTAGTAAGACGCTGTCTGTTCCCGTCAGAGATCGCCGTGCTTGCAACTCGAGAATGAATCTGCCGGATCTCCAACAACTCGCCGACGATATTCTCAGCCACGCCCGCATCAAGGGCGCGAGCTCAGCAGAGGTCACACTTCGCCAGGACACAGGTCTGTCCGCCACGGCCCGCATGGGGGATGTCGAGACGCTGGAGTACCATCAAGGCCGCCGCGCGAACGTGACTCTTTACTGCGGGCAGGGTAAGGGTTCTGCGAGCAGCTCGGACTTTGCGCCGGGCGCGCTCCAGGAGACTGTCGCAGCGGCCGCGGCTATAGCGCGTTATACGGCGGAGGACGAGTATGCCGGGCTTGCGGATGCCGATCGCATGGTGGACGACATCGCTGATCTCGAGCTGGATCATCCCTGGGAGTTGACTCCCGAAGAGGCTATCGGTCTTGCCATAGAGTGCGAAAACACGGCGCGGGGGGCCGACGCGCGCATCGTGAATTCCGAAGGCGCATCCGTTGCGAGTTTTCGCACGGCGCACTGTTACGCCAACACGCACGGCTTCGCGGGTGGTTATTATTCGACGCGCCACAGGATTACCTGTTCGGTAGTCGGCGAGCTTGAAGGCGCAATGCAGCGAGACTATTGGTACAGCGTTGCCCGTAGCCAGCAGCAGCTCGAGCCGCCGCAAAAAGTCGGTGAAATCGCGGCGCAACGCACCTTGCTGCGCCTCGGCGCGACGCGTATTTCCACGCGCACCGCGCCGGTAATCTTTGCGGCCGAGGTTGCGCGCGGCCTGCTCGGCCACTTCAGCGCCGCGATTGCCGGGCAAGCGCTATATCGCAAGTCGTCTTTTCTGCTCGATCATCTCGGTAAACAAGTGTTTCCGCGCAGCGTGCGCATTCATGAGCAGCCGCATCTCAAGGCGCAACTCGGCAGCGCGCCCTTTGATAGAGAAGGCGTCGCCACGCAAACAAGAGAGATCGTAAGCGACGGCGTGTTACAGGGC
>JBPCXK010000707.1:0-2765 GCA_051008635.1 Gammaproteobacteria bacterium | reverse complement strand
GAGCACAATCGAAAGCCACGGGCGGCGTAAACGTCTTGCGTGGATCGGGCAATACACCCAACGCCCGGTCGAGCTGCGTCAGTAATTCGTGGCCGAAGCGGCGCGCCAAACCATCGCGCGGCAGGCGGATGACATCACCCAGCTCGTTGAGACCGGACTTCGCGAGTTGTTCGACCTGCTTGCTATCCAGATTTAGCCCGGCGAGTGGCAATCCCTCCAGAGCCGAGCGCAATCCTGCCCGGTTTTCGACGATGTCTTGCCGGCCATTGCGCGCCAGCCACCAGGCCGCGCAGGGCGTGGGCGCTACGGCAAGTCTGAAATCACAGCTCAGATCATCGAGTTCCTGCCGAATCTCATCATGCAGCGTCTGCAAACCACCGAACAGCCGCAGGCTGCCTTTGATCTCCAGCAGCAAACTCCGCGGCGCTTGCAGGCTGACCGTGGATGAATACCGGCTCACCCCAAGAGCCAGACGCTCGAGCAGATCCGCCTCCAGACGCAAATCGCGAACATGCGCTTGCAAGCCGTGGCACAAGGCGTAGGCCGATGACAGCGGCATCCCCGGCACAAGCCCCTGCCGGCGAGCGGCCGGGGAACAGCCCAGGATGATCGTACGGCCCGAACGCTCTTCTACTACAACCGGTGGACGGCGTTCGCTTTCGTCGAGCGTCAGGGCATACAGTGGTAAATCCGGAAAATCGATGCAGAGCCATAGATGCGCCCTCGCCGGCCACTGCTGGCGCGGCGTCTCCGCACGCGCCTCCAGGGCCGCTGGGGCCAGCTCGACCGGCGAAAATAAAGGCAGGACGCCCGGTTGCATCTCCTATGCTCGGTGATCTCTGGCGGCAAATCGCCATCTTCTGGAAAGATACTGTAATTAATTACAGTTTTCCAGATGTTGCCGATGAATTGTCAGGAGAGTGCGCGGCTGATAGAGGAGCTCAAGGGTCTGGGTTGCGCGCAATTGACGGTAGCGATGGAATCGGCGGGTGTGTACGGTACATTTACAGTGGGGCTGTCATCATGAAGAACGTGACACAAACCCGCAGGGAGATGTTTGCTCACAGTGTTGCATCTTGCTACACTGTGAATCTATTTACGACATTAATCCTGCAGCATGTCCAGCACCGCCCCGATTCGGCTCGACAAAACCCTTCTCGCTCAGGCGGCACACGAGGCCGAGCGCCAAAAGCGCACCGCCCCGAAGCAAATCGAGTACTGGGCTGAGCTCGGCCAAATCCTGGACGGCATCCTCAGTCGCGAGGATGCGATTCGACTGCGGGAAGGTCTGCTCCGGCTGGCCCCTCGAGATGCACAACCGATCGCCGCAGATGATGTCTTCAGCGATCTGGAGTCTGCGCGCACTGCAGGTCAACTGCCGGCGCGGGTCACCCGCGCCCGTATTGTCTACCAGGCCAGCACCAGTGCACCGGGCTATCTTGAGCAGCAACATCCTGACGGCCGTATCGTCGTTGGCCAATTTCTGGACGGCGCCTTTCAAACCAGGGACTGATGGCACGCCCGCAGCTGTGGGTACTGGCCGGCGGCAATGGCGCAGGTAAATCGACGTTCTACGCCGAATTCCTGGCACCGCGTGGCATCCCTATCGTTAATGCCGATCAGATCGCAGCACAACTCGATCCACAGGATACCGTCAGCGCCAGCTACCGGGCTGCGCGGCTGGCCGATCGCATCCGCGAGCAGCTCCTGCTGGAAGGGCAAACCTTCTGCTTCGAAACCGTGTTCTCACATCCTTCCAAAGTAGACTTCGTGGCCAGAGCGAGAGCGCGGGACTACGAAATCATCCTGGTCTTCATCCATCTCGACAATGTGGCGCTCAACAAGGCGCGTGTGCACCAGCGGATCAGCACAGGAGGGCATCCGGTCCCCGACGAGAAAATCGAGAGCAGACTCCCGCGCACGCTGCGCCACGTCGGCACCGCGATTGCGTTGTGCGACCGCGTGGAGCTGCTGGACAACGCGCGCCACGACGATCCCTTTCGCCGCATCGCATCCGTTATCGACGGCATCGCCACATCCCGTGTCGAGCCCTTACCCGGGTGGGCGACCGAACTGCTGGACAAGATCTGACAGCAGCACGTTGGGCTTCGCTAACGCTCAGCACCAACCTACGGGTGTCGTCGTTGACTTTACGACACCCCTTTCGGCCGCGATCGCGAATATTCAAGACATCGGCTTCGCGGTTGAACCGACGGCGACTGCCGTGCCCTGCTTACGCCGCGAGCGACTCCACAAGCTGCTCAGCAGCCTTTTTGGCGGCGCGGCGAAATTTGGACGAATCCGTCATGGGCTTCAATGAACCCATCACCAGAAAGGTGCTGATTATTCCAAGCGCTGCCGCCCGACACTCAGAAAGCTTCGCATCCGTGCACTCATCGCGAAGCTCTTGCTCGACGAAATGCACGAGCCGATCGAACCAATCTGTTAGCAGGCGATTCACTTCCGTCAATCGGTTTGCTTCGGCGATCAATGCGTCGGCGATGAGGTTCTCTGCTCTATCAAACGTGTCTTGCCCGCCAAATAACAGGTTCAACATCGCGCGCACTCGGTTCTTTTCCGGCAGGACGGTTTTGAATGCGGCAAGTCTCGCTTTCGAGCCTGATACGAATCGATGCGTGACGGCGATGATCAGGTCGTCCCGGTTGCCGACGTAGTGACGCAATATGGTCCGGCCCATATCGGCTTCTTCCGAAATGCGCTCCAACGACGCGCCCTGCATCCCATACTTCACGATGCAACGTTGG
>JBPCXK010000706.1:0-7034 GCA_051008635.1 Gammaproteobacteria bacterium | reverse complement strand
GCGCGCCTCAAACGCTGGCGAAGCGGTGGGCAGGGGGTGGTAAAGTCCGCCGTTGAACAGGCATATCTTTGGTTCCGGCTAGGCCGGGTTAGGTCCT
The DNA here is from genome assembly GCA_051008635.1 of Gammaproteobacteria bacterium. Lineage (GTDB taxonomy): Bacteria > Pseudomonadota > Gammaproteobacteria > JBPCXK01 > JBPCXK01 > JBPCXK01. The sequence continues at coordinate 6,937 of JBPCXK010000706.1, read as the reverse complement.
GCGTTCAATGACAGCCCGGAAACGGAAGCGTTACCAAACGCCACACGTGTTGCTACGAAAGGTAACGGTCAAGACATCAACCTCCTTCCGCGATTTGGCTAACATATTGATTTACCTGGCGTATTTTATCTGGCACCGATTTCGCATAAACAGCTACGTCGTAAACTCAATTACAACAATGCCTTATTAAATGGCTAGGGTGGTGTCAATGAGTGCTAATACTGCTAACAGGCAGGAGCATTGGCAGCGGACGAAACGGTTGATGATCATAACGCTGATCTTATGGTTCATCTTTTCGTTTGTCGTTCACTGGTTTGCCGATTCTCTTAATGCCGTGTCGTTTCTCGGCTTTCCGCTGGGTTTTTACATGGCCGCGCAGGGCTCGGAAATCATATTCGTGGTTCTGATTTTCTGGTTCGCCTGGACCCAAGACAAAATAGACCGCGACTGCGGCGTGGCTGAGGAGGACTAGGGAAATGCAAGGGGACTTTATCAGCAACTTACCGAAGATATACGGCCTCTATACCGGGGGCTTTATCATCTTCGTCATCATCATGGCCCTGCTCGAGCAGGCGGGGCTGGGCGCCGACACCATCGGCATCATTTTCGTCGCCTTTACCGTACTCATCTACGCCGCCATCGGCTGGTTGTCGCGCACCATGCAGGTGGACGCCTATTACGTGGCAGGGCGGCAGGTGCCGGCCGTGTTCAACGGTATGGCGACGGCGGCGGACTGGATGTCCGGGGCATCGTTCGTGGCCATGGCCGGTGGGATCTACTTCGGCGGCCACGGCTATCTGGCGTTCGTGGTGGGGTGGACCGGCGGCTATGTGCTGGTGGCCTCGCTGATGGCGCCGTATCTGCGCAAGTTCGGCTGCTACACGGTGCCGGATTTCATCGGTACGCGTTACGGGGGTAACCTGGCGCGTTTTCTGGCGGTTGTGGTACTGGTGGTGGCGTCGTTCACGTACGTGACGGCGCAGATCAACGCCACCGGCACGATCGCATCACGGGCGCTGCAGATTCCGTTTGAAGTCGGTGTGTGGTTCGGGCTGCTGGGTATTCTGCTGTGCTCGATGCTCGGCGGCATGCGCGCGGTGACCTGGACGCAGGTGGCGCAGTACATTGTGCTCATCATCGCCTACCTGGTGCCGGTGTTCTGGATGTCCAACAAGAACGGGTTCGGGCTCATCCCGCAGTTCGTGTACGGACCGGTGGTGGCGCAGATCACGGCACTCGAGAGCCTGCACGGGCTGGGTACGCTCGAGGCTGTGGAAGGGGCCAAGGCGGGCTTGAAAGCCCTGTCGGTACCGCACGCCGCGGCCGGCGACAGCGCGCTGTCGAGCTGGAAGTTCGTGACGCTGGTGGCGTGCATGATGGCCGGTACGGCCTCGCTGCCACATATCCTGATGCGTTACTTCACGACGCCCTCGGTGAAGGCCGCCCGCCAGTCGGTGGCGTGGTCGCTGTTCTTCATCTTTCTGCTGTATTTCACGGCGCCGGCGCTGGCGACGTTCACCAAGTTTCAGGTGCTCAATCCGGAGCTGGCCAGCGGCATCATCGGTAAGGCGATAGCGGACGTGAACGCCCTGGAGTGGGTGCAGAAATGGGCCAACGTCGGATTTCTGCAGGTCATAGACGGCAACGGTGACGGGATATTGCAGCTCAACGAGTTCTTCATGCGCGGCGACATTGTGGTGCTCGCCACGCCTGAAATCGCGGGCCTGCCTTTCGTCATCTCCGGGCTGGTGGCCGCCGGTGGCATGGCCGCCGCCATGTCGACGGCCGACGGTCTGTTGCTGGCGATCGCCAACGCGCTGTCACATGATCTGTACTACAAGATCATCGACCCCAAGGCCGATACGAAACACCGGCTCATCGTGGCGCGCGTCCTGCTGTTGGGCATCGGGGCGGCCGGGGCGTTCGTGGCGAGCCTCAAGCTCACCAGCATACTGGGGGCGGTGGCCTGGGCATTCGATTTTGCCTGCTCCGGGCTGTTCTTCCCGATTGTGCTGGGTATCTGGTGGAAGCGGGCCAACCGGGCGGGGGCCATCGCGGGTATGTTCTTCGGATTTCTGGCCGGCAGCCTCTACCTGTACTGGGTAGCACCGGCGTTCCTGGGGAACGAGCCGTGGATGGGGATCGACCACCTGCGCTTCGGTATCATCGGCATGCCGGTCAGCCTGGTCGCGATGGTGGTGGTCAGCCTGATGACCGCCGAGCCGGACGCGGAGACCCAGGCCATGGTCGACGAGCTGCGTATCCCGTCGGGCAAAACGATACTGGACGCTTCGCACTAGCCGGAGGTCCTGCTTTGCTGTACTGAAAGCCGGGGCGCTGCGCCCCGGCTTTTTTTTCACGCGTGAGCACCGAAGCACCGCAAGCACCCAGGCAAACATGACAGACGTTACCATCAGGCCAGCAACACCCGACGACGCCGCGCTGATCCTTCGCTTCATCACCGAGCTCGCCGAATATGAGAAAGCGGCGCACGAAGTGAAAGCGACGGTTGAAAGCATCTTCGAATCTCTGTTCGGGGAAGAACCGAAGGCTAAAGCGGTGATCTGTCTTTGCGACGGAGAACCGGCCGGCTTCGCACTGTACTTCTACAACTATTCGACCTGGCTCGGAAAGCATGGCTTGTATCTCGAAGATCTCTACGTGACGCCAGCGCACAGGAAGTCGGGCGCAGGCGCGGCCATGCTGAAGCATCTCGCAAAGCTCGCAGTCGATAAGGACTGCGGCCGATTCGAGTGGAGCGTGCTCGACTGGAACGAGCCCGCCATTAACTTCTACGAGAAGTTAGGCGCGGTGGCGCAAAAACAATGGACTACTTATCGATTGACAGGCGATAGCTTGCAGCGTTTGGCCGGTGACTGAAACTTTTTCTGCACGAGAGCTTCACGAGCGCACAGCATATCCGGCGACGCGCCGGTAACCTCAATGCTTCGCCCACTCCCGCTTGCTGTCGGCGGCCTCATCGCGCTCGCCGCCGCCATGGGTATCGGCCGTTTCGTGTACACGCCGATCCTGCCGATCATGCAGGAAGCGCTGGAGCTCACGAACGGACAAACCGGGTTCATCGCTTCGCTGAATTTTGCAGGTTATCTTGCCGGCGCTTTGGCGGCCGCGACACCGATCCTGACTGGCTCACGGCGGAGCTGGCTGCTAGGGGCCACCGCGTTGAGCGCCGTCACCACAGGCGCAATGGCTTTCGTTTCCTCCGTCGCGGCGTTTGCGTTGTTGCGATTTACCGGTGGCGTGGCCAGCGCGTTCGTTCTGGTCTTTTCTTCTGCGCTCGTGCTCGATCGGCTGAATGCGGCGGGGCGCGCCAGTCTTTCCGCGGTGCACTTCGCTGGCGTTGGCACCGGGATAGCGCTGTCGGCAATCGTGGTCTCGGTGTTACACGCAATCGGGCTGGAGTGGCGTGGGTTGTGGATCGCCAGCGGCCTCGCCTCTTTGCTTGCCGTCGTGGCCGTGGCCTATCTCGTTCCCAATGTGGACGATCCGCAATCGCACCAACCCGCAAGCGGCAGTGTTTTGGATCGCAGGCTCATGTTTCTGGTGGCTGCCTATGGCCTGTTCGGTTTCGGCTATGTGATTACCGCGACATTTCTGGTGGTGATCGTGCGCACGGACAACGAGACTCGCGCACTCGAGCCGCTGGTGTGGCTCATCGTAGGGCTCGCGGCTATGCCTTCAGTCTGGCTGTGGGCACGAGCAGGCGCGCGCTACGGCGTCTTCCCGGCCTTTGCACTGGCCTGCGTCGTCGAGGCCGTAAGCGTCGCCGCAAGCGTTCTGTGGCTAAGCACGGCTGGTGTCTTGCTGGCGGCAACGCTGCTCGGTGGCACGTTTATGGGCATCACAGCGCTCGGCCTTGTGGCCGCCCGCAACCTCGCCCGCGGTGATCCCCGGCGCATCATCGGGATCATGACCGCGGCTTTCGGGCTGGGTCAGATTGTCGGCCCAGTGTTCGCCGGCGTAGTCAGCGATGCAACAGGCAGTTTCCTGCTACCGTCACTCACTGCCGTTGCCGCGCTTTGCATCGCCGCGCTGCTAGCCCGCATCTCTCACCACGATGACGAGCCCTCGCTTGATCTTTGAATTCACAACGAGTTTTCGCGTCTTCTCGGAAATACAGCCCGTATTCCGCTCCTTCAGAAAATCCGCTGTGAATTCAAATCTCTGCGCGATCATCTCGGCCCGCGGTGAGATATGCGGGCTAATTACAGCTCAAACCGCCAACCTGTTTTGGCGGGCAGCGCACATCACCATACGAGCAGAACACGCAGCAGTCCCCCCGGCGCGGCTTGAGCAACGTCTTGCACGAAGTGCACTCGTAGTAGTATTGGCAGGCGTCGACCGGCATCGTTTCGCGCCTTCGATACCCGCAGGCCGGGCAGCTTATGCGGCATATGTGTTCGATCTGCGTTGAATCTGTCTCACTCATAGCGGATTGCCACATTCTCGCGGGTCGGTGCTATTCTCCCGAATCCAACTACCGAAACGCGCGCCGCATCACCATGGCGCCTGTCAACAAGCCCGCGACAACGGCTGGGAGGAAAGATGGCCCTCAATGAAAAACAACTGAAAATGTGCGAGCAGACGACGTGGAATTTCTCCGATCTGCGCGCCCTGTTCCTCAACTGCACACTCAAACGCTCGCCCGAATTGTCGCACACGCAGGGGCTGATCGACATGTCCGCGGGAATCATGGAAAAAAGCGGCATGGCGGTCGAGTCCTTGCGGCCCGTGGACTTCGACATTGCCTACGGCGTCTATGGCGACATGGCCGAACACGGGTGGAGCAAGGACGACTGGCCGCAAATCTACGCCAAGGTCAAGGCAGCGGACATCCTGGTGCTGACCGCACCGATCTGGCTGGGCGAAAAGTCATCCGTGTGCACAAAAGTGATCGAACGCCTGTACTCCACCTCCGGGGATCTCAACGCGCATGGCCAGTACGCCTACTACGGCCACGTCGGCGGTTGTCTCATCACGGGCAACGAGGACGGCGCCAAGCACTGCGCGATGAACATACTCTATTCTCTGCAGCACCTGGGGTATGTCATCCCACCGCAGGCCGACGCCGGATGGCTGGGCGAGGCGGGACCGGGCCCCTCTTATATGGACGAGGGTTCCGGCGGCCCCGAAAACGACTTCACCAACCGCAACACGACGTTCATGACCTGGAACCTCATGCACATGGCGCGCATGATCAAGGATGCGGGCGGCATTCCCGCGCATGGCAATCAACGCTCGCAGTGGGATGCGGGTTGCCGCTTCGACAACCCCAACCCTTTGTATCGATAACGCTTACAGACCAGGATCGACGATGCACAACGAGATGGGGCTTTTCATTGACGGGCAGTGGAGAACGTCAACAGCGAGCGGCGGCGAATATGTGCTGAACCCCGCCGACGAAAGCGAACTCGGATGGCTGCCGCATGCCGGTGACGCGGACTTGCAAGCGGCTGTCGATGCCGCGCGCAGGGGGTTCGGGATTTGGCGTAAAACGCCGGCGAAAGCAAGAGGCGACGTGCTGAAAAAGGCCGCCGCGCTGATTACCGATGAGCGCGATGTGCTGGCAAAGATCATCACGCTCGAACAGGGCAAGCCGCTTGCAGAATCTTTGGGTGAGGTGGATCGCGCCGTCGAGACATTTCAATGGAACGGCGAGCAGGCGAAAAACGTCGGCGAAACGCTGGTCGCCGAGCGCGGCGCTGGAGTGCAACAAACGATGCTGCCGCAACCGCTCGGCATCTCGCTGGGCCTGACCGCGTGGAACTTTCCCATTATTCTGCCGGCACGCAAACTCGGCCCCGCGTTGGCGGCAGGCTGTTCGATGATCCTCAAGGCCTCGGAGGAGACGCCTGGCACGGCGGTAGCGCTGGTCAAGATCCTCGAACGCGCCGGGCTGCCCGCCGGCGTGGTGAACCTCGTGTTTGGCGTACCCGCACACATCTCGAAATTCCTGTTTCCTAAAGAGGAAATCCGCAAAATCAGTTTCACCGGCTCGGTGCCGGTCGGCAAGCTGCTCGCGGGGCTCGCCGCGCCGACGCTCAAACGCTGCACTTTCGAGCTCGGCGGACACTCCCCCGCCATCGTTTGTGAAGACGCCGACCTGCCCACCGCGCTCGATACGCTCGCGGGCTTTAAATTTCGCAACGCCGGCCAGGTCTGCATTGCGCCAAGCCGCTTCTATGTGCATAAAAAACACTTCGACGCCATGGTCGATGGCTTCGTCGAGCGCGCCGAGCGGCAGAAACTCGGCAACGGTCTCGACGATGGCGTGACCATGGGGCCGATGGCGAATGCGCGCCGCGTTACCGCGATGGAAGACTTCATCAGGGACGCCACGAACAAAGGCGCACGCGTGCTCACTGGCGGCAAGCGCTACGGTAACGCAGGATTTTTCTTCGAACCTACCGTGATGGTCGACGTAGCCAACGATGCGAAGATCCTGAATGTCGAGCCGTTCGGACCGGTCGCGCCCCTGATGCCGTTCACCGATCTCGACGAGGTGATCGAGAAGTCCAATACGCTGGCCTACGGGCTCGCCTCGTACGCGTTCACACAATCCGCGAAGACCGCCGATCGGCTGGCGGACGAACTGGAAGCCGGCGGTGTTGCCATCAACACGGCCGCGCCTATGCAGGCGGACGCTCCCTTCGGGGGCGTGAAGGACAGCGGCATTGGTTACGAGGGGGGCATCGAGGGCATCGAATCCTTCTTGCACAAGAAATCCGTCAGCAGGGCGAATGTGTAGGCTGGGAGCGATCAACTGGCGAACGCGCGGCGCAACACGCTGCGCCTGTCCACTAGTCGCGGTAGGAACGCCCCTCACGGGGCGCCCCCCGCACAGATCCGTACGTGCGGAATTCCCGCATACGGCTCCTGCCTCGGGTGATAACGGCGAAAACGCGTGTCAGGCCAG
>JBPCXK010000705.1:0-3189 GCA_051008635.1 Gammaproteobacteria bacterium | reverse complement strand
CATTTCAGGCATCAACTCTCCTGGTCGACGAGTTAGAGCACGTCAGGCGGCGTGGCTAAGGTGTGATTACAGCAGCGGAAAAGGGCCAGGCGGCACAAGAAAAGTGGCGTGCGGCGGGCGAATTCTGACGAATTGTGGCCCGCGGTGGGTATCGCTGCGCTGAACCCACTTTACGGCCCACCACCCCATTCCCTCCTGCAAGAGGAGGGAGATAAGGAAGGTTTTTTTTATGGCCGAACCCACAATACCAACTACCGCCGCCGTAGGGTGCGTTTTTCACGCACCATTGCGATACGGCAAACAGCGCAGGAATCCATGAAGTTTGTTGACGGGTCAGGCTTTCGCCGGTGCGTAGAACGCACCCTACTGCTTACGGGACACTCCACAAGCAGCTCCACGGAACGCTCACGCCGAAGCTGCCTGCTCCGCGCGCGCCGCCTCCCAGCCGATCAACGCGAGCTTGCGTACCGGGCCCCAGCGATAGTTGCTGATTACGCCGGAACTGCGGATCACGCGGTGGCACGGAATCAGATAAGAGATCGCATTGCTGCCGACCGCGCTGCCCACTGCACGCATGGCGGTAGGTTTGCCGATGCGCTGCGCAATGTCGCTGTAGGTCACCAACGCGCCAGGCGGGATTTTCAGTAAGGCCTCCCACACTTTCACCTGAAACGGCGTACCGCGCACCAGCAACTTGAGCGGGCCAGACGCCCGCGGCGACTGCGCAAATGTGCGTTCGACATATTCGCCCGTCGCCTGCATGTTTTCCTCGAGCCGCGCCTGCTCCCAGCCTTTGGTCAAGCCAGCCAGCGTGGCCTGCTGGTCGCCATTAACGGTGAAGGCCAGCCCGCAGATGCCGCGCTCGGTCGCCATCAGCAGGCACTCGCCAAAAGGCGAATCATGAAAGCCATATTGGATTCTGATTCCAGCGCCACGGGTTTTGAATTCGCCGGGTGTCACCGCTTCGAGGTTGACGAACAGATCGTGCAGCCTGCCTGGCCCCGAAAGCCCCGCCTCATAGGCGGCGTCGAGCACGTTGTTGGACGACGCGAGGCATTGCTTGGCGCGTTCGAGCGTCAGGTATTGAAGAAACTTTTTCGGGCTAATCCCGACCCAGTGTGTAAAGACACGTTGGAAATGAAATTCGCTCACACCCGCCTCGGCGGAAATCTCCGCAAGCGAAGGTTGTCGCTGGAAATTTTTCGCGAGCCAGGCCAGCGCGCGTTCGATGCGTTGATAGTCCTGGCAATGCGCCTCAAACGCCGAAGGCAGGGGATCAGTTTTACGGGCTAACGCTTTCAAGGTTCCTCCTAATCCAGCCACATGGGTTTGGAAATTTCATGCGCCACGTCAGCGCGAGTCAAGCCGATGTCTTTCAGCATGCGATCATCGAGCCCCTGCAACTGTTTGCGTTGCGCGTAGCGCTGCTGCCACATCAGTAGCGTATGGAAGACGCCTTTGACCAGTCGCGATACAAAGCTGGCAATGATTCGTGTGTTCGCGTCGTGTGTCGGTGCGTGACTGCCAATGAGCGTTTTCGAGATCATGTCGGTCTCCATAACAATGAGGACAACATGCAGTCTAGAGAAACGCGCAGCGTGAACCACCCGAATCTTGCTATTGTACTATGATGTCGCGACCCCGTACTGACAGGTGAGTCGATTGGCCGCAGAGATACCCTTTCGCCGTGACTACGCTTTCGAATACGGCGTGATCGAACAAGTCGCGCCCGCGGTGCGACGCGTGGTCGCGCGCAACCCGAGCCCGTTCACGTTTCACGGCACAGGCACTTACATCATCGGCCGCGGCCGGGTGGCGGTGATCGATCCCGGGCCGGACATGGATGACCATGTTGCGGCCATCCTGGACGGCCTGTCAGGTGAACAGGTCACGCACTTGCTGGTGACGCATACGCACCGGGATCACTCACCGGCATGCCGCGCCGTGCAGGCCGCAACAGGCGCCAGGACTTACGGCTACGGACCGCACGGCGCCGGTAAACTCGAACAGGACGTGAAGGTAGAAGAGGGCGGCGACGCAGATTTCGTGCCCGATGTCGAAGTGCGCCACGGCGATGTGATCGAAGGTAATGGCTGGTCGGTCGAATGCGTCTACACGCCCGGCCACACCTCGAATCACATCTGCTACCAATTCCGCGAGCAGAAAATTCTCTTCTCGGGCGACCACGTCATGGCCTGGTCGACGAGTGTCATCTCGCCGCCCGACGGCGACATGGCGCACTACATGGAAAGCCTGAATCTTTTGCTCGAACGCGACGATGCGGTCTACTGGCCAACGCACGGCCCATGCATCGAAGATCCGAAACAATTCGTGCGCGGATTCATAACGCACCGCCACGTTCGGGAGCGGCAGATACTCGCTTGTCTGAGCGACGGCGTAGACAAGATCAGTGACATGGTGCCGCTTATGTACCGCGAGTTGCCAGGCGCTTTATATCCCGCAGCCGCGCGTTCGGTATTCGCCACGGTGATCTACCTCGTGCGGCAGGGCAAATTGAAATGCGAGGGTGAGTTGTCGATCGATGCGCGCTACGCGAATGATGGCTCGTAAAATTCATCGCCGGTCACCACCACGCGAAATTCCCGCTACCCGGCCTGATCTGCGTGAAAATACCGCACCCACGGTCCGCCGCCCCGCCATAGAAACAATGGAAACCCCGGATCGTGCTCCACGGGGCTGGTGGTGGTGAGCACTGCATGTGCGAACATGAAGCGGGTGACGTCGATTACCGGGAAATCATCGAGCCGTTTGAGGGTGATCCAGCGCAGATCGGCAAGTTCTCCGTCGCCTTTCATCTCACCAACGGTTGATTCGGCATCGGTTACGAAAAACCGCGCATGAAAACGGATCGGGCTGTCGGTCGGCGTGATTGCGCGGCCGACGTAACGCAGCCGATCCAGCGCGGGCGCCAGCTCCATGCGTTGTATGGCCGACCAGGAGGTTGATTTCAATTGCCCAACGTCGCCCTTGCGGCCCACCATCAAACCTGTTTCCTCGAACGTTTCGCGTACCGCGGTCATCGCCAGTGCGCGCGCTTTGGTCGTGCGGCCTGCTACCGCGGCGAGGGCGGCGGCCTCGGGGTGCAGGTCGCCGGCTGGCCGGGCGCGGATATCGTCGCGTTCTACCGCGCCGCCGGGGAACACGTAATAGCCGGGCATGAAGCGGCTC
>JBPCXK010000704.1:0-2702 GCA_051008635.1 Gammaproteobacteria bacterium | reverse complement strand
GTCGCGCACAAGCGAGGCGGACTTTTCCACGCCTTGTCCACGGCCGCGCGCCTCACACGCCGGCGTTGCGGTGGGCAAGGGGTGGTAAAGTCCGCCGTTGAACAGGCACATCTTTGGTTCCGGCTAGCCCGCATTTCTCACCACGGGGCGAGATGATCGCGCAGAGATTTGATTTCACAAGGCATTTTCTGAAGGAGTGGAATACAGGTCGTATTTCCGACTGAAAAAAATGCGTTGTGGAATCAAAGATCAAGCCAGCGCCGTCATCGTGGTGAGATATGCGGGCTAGGCCGGGTTAGGCATAAGAATCGCAGACTGCCATGAAGACAAAAGCCCGATTTCTCCATGCACTTCGATCGTGTGGCGGCGGAGGCGCTCCGGTGTGGGGCATCACACCACTTATCGGTTCTATCGGCACGCTGACAGTACATGGCGGTTCCGTTCCGGCCGGACCGCGTTAAGCTCACGCGTCCCCCGAACCTGACTTACCGCACGATGCGTCTATCCGTTATTGGCTTGTTCGGCCTTTCGCTCCTGCTCACCGCCTGCGGCGGCGGCGGTGGAAACAGCGCAGCACCATCACCCTCCGACAGCCAGAGTGGGCTGGACCAACGGCCCGCCAATTCGAGTTGCCTGGCGCCGCCGCTGCCGACCATCGACACGGAAGTCGGGCTCGAACGCGCCTGGCCGAATCTGCCGCTCAGCCAGCCGCTGAAGTTGTTGCAGGCCCCGAACGACGATGCGCGCTGGTACGTGGTACAGAAGTCGGGCGAGATACTTTGGTTTAACGGCGCCGACGAGACCACATCGATCCTTAACCGCTACCTGGACTATTCCGCAAGCTCGATGTCGCCGACCAAGGTCGATGCCAGTGGCGAGGGCGGGATGCTGGGTATGGCATTTCACCCTCTTTTTTCGAGAATCGGCTTTGTGTACATTTCGTACACCGTTACCGGGCCGAATCAGCAAACACCGCTGGTTTCGCGCATCACCCGCCTTACGCGCAACGACGACGGCAACACGCTCAATCCGGCAAGCGAAGGGCTGACGCTCTCCGTGGACCAACCGTTTTCGAATCACAATGGCGGCAACATCGAGTTTGGACCAGACCGATCCCTGTACATCGGGCTAGGCGACGGCGGCTCGGGCGGTGACCCAAACGCCGATGGACAGAACACCAATACGCTGCTGGGCGCGATGCTGCGCATCGACGTCGACAACGGTTTGCCGTACGTAATTCCCCCTGACAATCCCTTCGCCAACGGCGGCGGCAGAGCCGAGATCTTCGCCTGGGGGCTGCGCAATCCGTGGCGCTGGAGCTTCGACCGCCTGACGGGCAGATTGTGGGCCGGCGACGTCGGTCAAGGCGCGTTTGAAGAAATCGATGTCATCGAAAACGGCAACAATTATGGGTGGCGCTGCTTCGAGGGTGAAGCCGATTTCAATCTCTCCAACTGTGGCGACCGCAGCCTATACACTTTTCCAGTCGCGGCCTACGGCCGCAATGAAGGCAATTCCGTTACCGGCGGCTATGTTTATCGCGGCAACAACATCCCGGGTTTACAGGGCGTTTACGTGTTCGGTGATTTCGGCAGCGGCACCATTTGGGGGCTGTTCCCGCTTGGCGGCGACCAATATGAGCGGCGGCCATTGATACAAACCAGCCTGGGGATCGCCTCGTTCGGCCAGGGCAACGACGGCGAGTTGTACGTTGTCGATATCAACGGCGGTGGACTTTATCGGCTGGTTCAGCGCAGCGCCGGAACACCGAGCGGCGGGCCGCCCACGAATCTGTCACAGACGGGTTGCGTGGATCCGGATAACCCCGCTGTGCCGGCGACGGGCCTGATTCCATACGACGTGAACGAGCCGTTCTCATCGGACGGCGGGGAAAAAGAACGCTTTATCGCGTTGCCCGACAACACAAGCATCGAAGTCGATGCGCACGGCGACATGACATTGCCGGCGAACAGCGTACTGTTGAAGCACTTTCGGCTCGGCGGTCAGCTCATCGAAACCCGCTTGTTCGTGCGTCATATTGACGGAAGCTGGGCCGGTTACAGTTATGAGTGGAACGACTCGCTGACAGACGCCGTGCTGCTCGAGGACGGCAAGGACAAAACCATCGGCAATCAGGTCTGGCGCTATCCCAGCCGCGCCGAGTGCACAAAGTGTCACACCCTCGGCGCCGGCTTCAGCCTCGGCGTGGAAACCTTGCAACTCAATGGCGCCTTTAGATACCCGAGCACCGGGCGCACGGCCAATCAACTCGATACCTGGCGGCACATCGGCCTTCTCACCGAGCCTTTGCCGGCAACTTTCAAGGACGACGCCCTAACGCCGACAGACAACAGTGCGAACGCGGTGGATTTGCGCGCGCGTAGTTTCCTGCACGTGAACTGCTCGGGTTGTCATCGGCCCGGCGGCAACACACCGGCGCAGAGGGATTTGAGATTCCACACGCCACTTGCCGACGCCAATATATGCAACGCCACCCCGACCCTGGGCGACCTCGGTATCGCGGACGCGCGCCTGCTTGCGCCCGGCGCGCCGGGGAGCTCAATACTGATCGCGCGTGCCGGCGCGGACGGGCCGAATCGCATGCCGCCGATCGCCAACAACGTGGTCGACGGCAACGCCGTCGCGTTGCTGACCGAATGGATCAGCACCGGCGCGGGGTGTCCGTGAACACCTACCCGAAA